>JAATGE010000397.1 GCA_015654825.1 Rhodospirillales bacterium | reverse complement strand
GGCGGGTGCGATCACGATGCTGATCTGCGTCCTCAATTTCGGCACCGCGTTCTTCGACCCGACGGCGGGCGGCGATCCGGTGCTGTGGCAGCATTTGTTCTGGTTCTTCGGCCACCCGGAAGTTTACATCATGATCCTGCCGGGGTTCGGCATCATGAGCCACGTGATCTCGACGTTCAGCCGCAAGCCGGTGTTCGGCTATCTCGGCATGGCGTACGCGATGGTGGCGATCGGCGTGGTCGGGTTCGTGGTGTGGGCGCACCACATGTACGTGTCCGGCATGAACGTCGATACGCGGGCCTACTTCATGACGGCGACGATGGTGATCGCGGTGCCCACGGGCATCAAGATCTTCTCATGGATCGCGACGATGTGGGGCGGCTCGATCAGGATGGAAGTGCCGATGCTGTGGGCGGTCGGCTTCATCTTCCTGTTCACGGTCGGCGGTGTCACCGGCGTGGTGCTGGCCAATGCGGGCATCGACCAGGTGCTGCACAATACGTACTACGTCGTGGCGCACTTCCATTACGTGCTGTCGCTGGGCGCGGTGTTCAGCATCTTCGCCGGCTGGTACTACTGGATCGGCAAGATGACCGGGAAGCCGTACTCGGAATTCTGGGGCAAGCTGCATTTCTGGACGACGTTCATCGGCGTCAATATCACGTTCTTCCCGATGCACTTCCTCGGTGCCGCCGGTATGCCGCGGCGTTATCCGGATTATCCGGAGGCGTTCGCGGGCTGGAATTTCGTGGCGTCGGTAGGCGCGTTCATCGGCGGACTGTCGATGATTTTCTTCCTGATCGGCGTCTACAAGACGTTCACCAGCAAGGAGCATGTGGCGGATAATTACTGGGGCGAAGGTGCGACGACGCTGGAGTGGACCGTTTCGTCGCCGCCGCCGCACCATACGTTCGCCGAGCTGCCGGTCATCAACTGATGGAAGCCGAAGCCCTCGTTTCGGGCCGCAGCATCGCGGTCGCGCACGTCAACGACTGGCGCGACTGGGTGCGACTGCTGAAACCGCGGGTGGTGAGCCTGGTGGTGTTCACCGGCGCGATCGGGCTGTTCCTGGCGCCGGGGCACTTGCATCCGGTGCTGGCGTTCACGGCGATCCTGTGCATCGCGGTGGCGGCGGGCGCGGCGGGCTGCCTGAACATGTGGTGGGAGCGCGATATCGATGCGCTGATGCGGCGCACGGCACGGCGGCCGATCCCGACCGGGCGGATCGACCCTGACGATGCGCGGGCGTTCGGCGTAACGCTGGCGGTTGCGTCCGTCGTCGTCATGGGCTTGGCGACGAACCTGTGCGCGGCGTTCGTACTGGCGGTTTCGATTTTGTTTTACGTCGTTGTCTACACGATGTGGCTGAAGCGGCGGACGCCGCAGAACATCGTCATCGGCGGCGCGGCCGGGGCATTTCCGCCCGTCATCGGGTGGGCCGCGGTGACCGGCAGCGTCGATGTGATGCCGCTACTGATGTTTTTGTTGGTCTTCTTCTGGACACCGCCGCACTTCTGGAGTCTCTCGCTGTACGCGTGCGAGGATTACGGGCGGGCCGGTGTGCCGATGCTGCCGGTGGTGGCGGGACCGCGGGAGACGAGGCGCCAGATCTTCTTCTACACGTTGCCGCTGGCCGTAGTGGCGGTTTTGCCGTGGGCGCTGGGCTACGCGGGTCCCGTCTATGGCGTGACCGCAACGGTGTTCTCGCTGCTGTTCTGCGGTTTTGCGTTGCGCGTGCTGATGGACCGGCAGGACATGGCCGGGCGCAGCCTGGGCGGCGACTGGCCGGCGCGGCGCGCGTTCCGGTTTTCGTTGCTGTATCTGGTGGTGCTGTTCGCGGCGCTCGGCGTCGACAGGCTGGTTTGAGGATGGATAATTTTCCGCCTCGCCTGAGTGCCGCCGCCGCCGCCGAACTGCATCGCAAGCAGCGTGGGCGCAACGTCGCGATGATGGTCGTGCTGGGTGCGCTGGCCGCGTTGTTCTTCGCGATAACACTGGTGAAATTGGCACGTGCCTGAATAAACGGGGTCTGGGGCCTAAGGCCCCAGCTTGGTCCAGGGGCAGAGCCCCGGGCCTTCTTTCTTGGAGTTACCGATGACCGCAGCATCGCATCACGCCCCAGTGGCCGCCTCGTCCGGCCTGAAGCAGCCGTACCACCTGGTGGATCCCAGCCCGTGGCCCATCGTAGGCGCGCTGGGCGCGGGCTCGCTACTGACCGGCATCGTGTTCGCCGCGCACTGGCACAGCTATCTGCTACTGATCGTCGGCGTTGCCCTGGTGCTGACGACGATGTTCCTGTGGTGGCGCGACGTGCTGCGCGAAAGCGCGACACCGGGGCTGCACAGCGCCGTGACACGGCTCGGCCTGCGCTACGGCATGACCCTGTTCATCACCAGCGAGGTGATGTTCTTCGTAGGTTTCTTCTGGGCGTTCTTCCATTTCGCGATTTTCCCGGAGCACGTGCTCGGGATCGCCAACCCGACCTGGCCGCCGCCGGGCATCCACACGTTCGATGCGTTCAAGATCCCGTTCCTGAACAAGATGATCCTGCTGCTGTCGGGTGTCACGGTAACGTGGGCGCATCACGCGCTGCTCGAGAACGACCGCAAGACGCTGGTGAAGGCGCTGACCATTACGGTGCTGCTGGGACTGTCGTTCACGTCGTTCCAGGCTTACGAGTATTCCGAGGCGCCGTTCCGTTTCTACGGTGGCGGGATTTATCCGTCGGTGTTTTTCCTGGCGACCGGGTTCCATGGGTTTCATGTCATCGTCGGAACCACGTTCCTGATCGTGTGCCTGCTGCGGGCGCGCGCCGGCGGTTTCACGCCGGAGCGGCATTTCGGCTTCGAGGCGGCAGCCTGGTACTGGCACTTCGTTGACGTGGTCTGGCTGTTTCTGTTCTGCTTCATCTATGTCTGGGGTGCGGGACCGCCGCCGGTCGAGTAGCGCTTAAAGCAATCCAGGGCCTTGCCCAATACCGGCGATCGGATTGGTCTGGTACGGGCGGCGCTGGCCTGCCGGTGCCCGCGGTGCGGGCGCGGCGCGCTGTTCGCCGGACCGTTGCGATTGCGGCCGGCATGCACGGTCTGCGGCCTGGATTTCTCACGCATGGATGTCGGCGACGGGTTCGTAGTGCCGATCCTGATGGTACTCGGGTTCGGCGTGCTCGGCGCGGCGATCTGGTTCGATTTTACCTATAATCCGCCGTTGTGGCTGCACGCGCTGATCTGGCCGCCGGTGGTGCTCGCGCTGGCGCTGGCAATGACACGATATCTGAAAAGCTTTCTTGCCGTGCAGCAATACCACGTGCGGCGCACGGAACTGGAGTGAGCGGGTTGCCGGCTGCCAGTTCCCAGTTGCCGGAACGGCGGGTGCGATCGGTGGC
>JAATGE010000202.1 GCA_015654825.1 Rhodospirillales bacterium | reverse complement strand
TCCCTGTTTGGAAGGTAACAACGACCAAACCTTGGCACTCGATGCCGCGGGGCCGTCCACCCCAACAGACCACCGATACCGGGGGAAGACGGCGAAGCCAGGAAATGATTGGATTTTCAGGCTTCGCCATTCCCCCCAACGCATGGGGGTCTGGGGCCTCAGGCCCCAGCGGGGTGCAGGGGCAGAGCCCTGGCCTTCCTGCCCTGGACACGGGCGCCGGAGGCAAAATTTCCGGCAGTTGGTATAACGAGGTCGGTGTTTCAAGGACCGGCTCCGCTGCCTCCCGGGGTTCTTCGAGCGTCAGCCAGGCAACGAGCCCGAGGATCAGTCCCGGCACGCCCATCCAGATCAAAGCTGCCCGCCAGCCGAATTTTTCTGCAATCAGGCCGGCACCGATGAAGCCCAGGATCGAGCCCAGCTAGCTGCCGGAAAACAACAACCCAACACCGCCAGCGCGCTTTTTCTCAAGGTAGCCCGCAACGACCAGCGACTGGGACACCGGGCTGGCCGCCGCATCTGCAAAGCCGACGCAGGCGCGCGCCGCCGCAAGGCCGGCGAAACTCGTGGCCAGGCCGGATACGGTTGTGAATCCGCTCCATGCCAGGATGCAGAGCGTCAGGAGCAGTTCGCGCCGAACCGGTCGGCCAGATGCGCCAGCGGAATGGCGGCGCCGGCGTTCTGTAGCGTGAAGGCCGGCCCGGCCAGCAACCCGAGTTGCGTGCACGATCGAAAACCCATTCGATCGATGCCGTGCACCGCAAGCACAATATCAGCAGGCTGAGCAGATATTCTGGTCGGCTGATGAGCCTCGGGCTCACGCGTTACGCGCGTGCCCGCTTACGCGGCGGCGCTGGCGCGAATTCCGCCTGCCCGCGTGGTCCGAACGACGCGGCGTCGTCCTGGATCGCGATGGCCCAGGCCGATGCCTCCGTGAGCAGTGCGCCATTCCGCGCAAGCCGCGCCGCCGCGTCGGTGGACAAGGCGCGAGCCAGCAGCGCGCGCAGCCTTTGCGCGGCGATCTGTTCCGAGGTCCGACGCTGCCAGCCGAGTTCGCCATAGGCGCGGTCAGCGAAGCCGGTCAGCGTGCCGGCGATTTCCAGGCGGCCACGCATCGCCCAGCCGAGCGCCAGATGGTCGATCAGCGAACAGAGGGGCTTGATGCCGCGCAAATGTTGCGCGGCTTCCGGAGCGGCCTGCAGCGCTTCAGCGAACCTGCCGGCGCGGACGAGGGCCGCGACGACGTTCAGCAATACCTGGGCGAGTGCGCCCGAATGAGGGGTTGCGCGCAGGCGGGCTGCCAGGGCGCGACCGTCCGATATTGCCGTTGCCAGATCGTCACTGCTAACTGCAAGTGCGACCATGTTGGTGCGCGCGATCAGGGCGGATTGCCCGCCGCCCAGCGCCTCATAGAGGCGCACCGCCTGCCGCCCCACTTCGCTTGCCTCATCGTAGCGTTGACGATGTGCGAGCAGCACCATCTGCACATCGAGCGCGCGGGCCAGACAGCGCTGCAATCCTGAATTGCCCAGCAGGACGCGGCCCTCGTCAGCCGCACGTTCGGCCCCGTCCACATCGTCGAGCATCAGCAGCGAGAACGCATGATGTTGCAGTACCGCGCCGAGCCGTTCACGGTTGCCGTTCGGGCGGTACAGGCTGCCGGCCTGCTCGAATGCGGCGCAGGCCGCGGGATAGTCGCTTTCGCAGCGCATCATGCCGAGGGCGGAATGCAACTGCGCGGCCACTTCGACCGGGGTTTCGGCGCGCACGCCGGCGATTGCCGCATCGAGCCAGCGCGTGCCTTCGCTCTGCTGCGCCGTCTCCCGCCATAACGGCCACGCGGCAGCTGCGATGGCTTGTCCGCAGGCGGGATCGTTGTTCTGACCGATCGTCCAGTTCAACGCTTCGCGGACATCGGCCATCAATGGCGCATAGCGGATCCGCCAGGCCTCAGTGCTGCACAGGTCCCATTCCCGCTCGGCCTCGACAAGAACCTGCAGCAAATACCTGGCGTGCCCTGCCCTGACCGCATTCTCCTCGCCGGCGTCGCGTAATTTCTCGAGTGCGAAGGCCCGCGTCGTTTCCAGTAGCCGGTAATTCGGCCGGCGCTCCCCTTGTGTGACCGCAACCAGGGATTTCTGCACGAGGTTCGCGAGATGGGTGAACACCGTCTGGTCGGATAGCCCCATGCCGCCGGCCACCGCCTCTGCCGCGGCGAGCGGAAACGCCTGCGCGAATACGGCCACCCGGCGCAGCACGGCCTGCTCCGGTTCGGTCAGAAGGTCATGGCTCCAGCCGACGATGGTCTGCAAATCATGGTGACGCGTCGGTGCGGTGCGGCGCGCGTCGGCCCACGCCAGCGGTGCCGCGCTCAGCTCCTCCTCGAGCGTCTCGAGGCCAAGCAGTCCAGCCCAGCCGGCGGCGATTTCGAGAGCCAGGGGCATGCCATCGAGGCTGCGGCAAATACGCGCCACCACCGGCACTTGATCATCCTCGACCGTGATCGTTGGATCGAGCGCCTTGATGCGGTCCACAAACAATTGGAACGCCGGGCGGCGCCGCGCCTGCTGCACGGTATCGACGGCCAGATCGGGCACCGGCAATGGTAGCACGCTGCACACCTGTTCGCCCGTGCAGGAAAGCGGCTGGCGGCTGGTGGCGAGAATGCTGAGGCCCGTGGCGCCGGCCAGCAAAGTCTCGGCGAACTGCGAAACGAACGGCACCAGCTGTTCGCAATTATCCAGCACCAGTAGCGCACGCTTGTTTTGCAAACGAGCCAGGAAGTCGTGCGCCGGATGGTCGTCGAGTACCCCCTTGATGCTGAGTGCCGCCATGATGGCGTCCCCGACCGACGCGGGGTCGCGCGCGGCCGCCAGTTCCACGAACCAGACACCGTCGGGAAAGTCCGCGTGCACCGCCTTCATCACCGCCTTGGCCAACGTCGTCTTGCCGACACCGCCCGGGCCGGTCAGCGTAATGAAGCGGTTACGCGCGAGGCGCCTGGTCAGTTCGTGCAATTGAGTGGTGCGGCCGATCAGGTCGCGGTCAGCAGTCGCGCGGCGCTTTCGCGCTGGTACCTCGCGCAACGGCAACTCGGGCGGTACCGGTTCTCCGCCCGCAAGCTTTTGCCGGCGATTGGTTGGCGGCGCATGGGGGCGTTTCTCGCGGCGCGCCTGCGGCGGTGTCCCCTCGATTTGACCGATGAAGCGGTAGCCGACCCCCGACTGCGTGACGATCAGATCATAACCCAATACCTTGCGCAGCGCCCACATCTGGAAATGCAGCGCATTATCGCCGGTGACCGAGCTGCCCCACACGCGCTGGATCAGCTGCTCTTTCGTCAACAACGCTCCAGGCTGTTCCAGCAAGGCCGTGAGCAGGCGCAACCCCGGCGCGCTCACCGCTAATGCAGTGCCATTGACGCTTAGCCGGCGCTGTTCGGGGTCAAACAAAAAGCCATTGAAAGCGACTTGTCCGCCCATCGGGCGCTACCCTGTCCGCGCCATGCTCGCGTCAAATATGCACAAAGAATCTTTATAAGGAAAATGCCGCGGCATCAATAGTAAGTCGTGAGGAGCGAGATCGGGAATTTCGGAAGATGCGAAAATGCGGCGGGTTTGGTTGGCCACGGGACTTGCGAAAACTGGCCACGCAGCGAGCGCGCGGCGACTGGAGGCGGCCCTGTGGGCCGCGTGCTGATCATCGCCGGTCTATGCATCCCCGGGTCGGTGCAACCCTGCGCACATACAGGTGAGCCAGCGAATGGGCAGGCGGGCAGCGTACGATCGTATTCGCAATCCGAGGTACGATAGTAGCCGGCGAACCTCGACCGGCTGAACAGTAGGGAGCGGATGGATCGGAAAGCGCCGGGTGCGCGCACGCCCACACACCTGCTTATCGGATTGAAACAGCAACCTCCAAGGGGCACAAAATGTCGAAACTCAAGCAATCTGCCGTTGCCGCGGTAACCGGCATCGCGCTCGGGCTCGGCGCAAGCGCGCAGGCGGCGCCGCTCACATTTACTTCGCTGTACTCGTTCCCCGCAAACAGCTACAACCCCGTCCAGGTCGTTGACGTTGGGGGCCAGCTTTACGGGGTTACGCAGGGTGGTGGGGAAACCACTGATCCGCCGGGTGCCCTTGGTGTGATTTTCCATTTTGATCCGACGACCGGGGCCGAGACCGTCCTCACGAGTTTCAGCAACAATTTTAATGGCTACAATCCCGCTGGTCTGATTTCGCTGGGGTCCAGATTGCTTGTCTACACCACCGGCGGTGGCCAGCTAGACAGCAATTTCTCCCAGGGCAGCGGCACGATTTTCAATTATAATAGGGCGACAGGCAGGGGCCGTAAATTCTTTGACTTCATTCAAATCGACTTCGGCTGTCACGCCAACGATCTGCTTCCCCTCAATGGCCAGCTTTACGGGACTTGCAATCACGGAGTCGGAGCCAGTGGCAACGGCGACAACGGGATTCTGTTCCAGGCCGATGCAAAGACCGGCGCCGGTAAAATCCTCTATTCATTTTCCGGTGGTGCCGATGGCGGCTCCCCGACCGGCGCGGTGGTTTCTGCAAACGGCGTCCTGTACGGGGCAGTGGCCAAGGTAGCCGGCACTACCGCCAACGGG
>JAATGE010000409.1 GCA_015654825.1 Rhodospirillales bacterium | reverse complement strand
TTGGCAATGAGCGTCTCTACTCGCAACGGAATGCAAAATGTTCTGGCGCGGCGCGGGCCGCGGCGTATGTAACAGCGTTATGGAAACGATGCCGCACATACTGGTCATCGACGATGATCGGGAAATCCGCGATTTGCTGGCCCGCTTCCTGGAACGCAACCGCTTTCGGGTGACGGCGGTGCGCGATGGGCGCGAGGCGCGGCGCGCCTGGCCGAACGGCAACTACCAGCTCGTGGTGCTGGACCTGATGCTGCCCGGCGAGGGCGGGCTGGAGGTGGCGCGCTGGCTGCGCAGCATGAGCGACGTGCCGATCGTGATGCTGACCGCCATGGGCGAGGAGACCGACCGGATCATCGGGCTGGAGCTCGGGGCCGACGATTACGTGCCGAAACCGTTCAATCCGCGCGAGCTGCTGGCGCGCATCCGCGCCGTGCTGCGCCGTACCACCGAGCGGACGGAGAAGAAGCTGGAGCCGGCGGCGAAGACGGTGCGCTTCAATGGCTGGGTGCTGGAGCCGGCGCGGCGGCGGCTGATGAACCCCGACGCGGTGGAGGTGGCGCTGACCGGCGGTGAGTACGACCTGCTGGTGGCGCTGGTGGAACGGGCCAACCGGGTGCTGACGCGGGACATGCTGCTGGACTTGTTGCGCGGCCGCCAGGCGGGGCCGTTCGATCGCGCCATCGACGTCGCCATTAGCCGGCTGCGGCGCAAGCTGGAGGATGACGGTCGGCACGCCCAACTGATCAAGACGGTGCGCGGCGGCGGCTATGTTCTGGCGGCCGAAATCGAACGCACTTAAGATCGGGCGCACCGAGATTGGCCGCACTTAAGATTTGGCGGACCTGAAAGGCGCGTCATTGAGCGGCACCGAGGCCGGGTGGAGAAAGGCCTGGAGGATCATTCCCTGGCCCACCAGCCTCGGCGCGCGGACGCTGCTGACTCTGCTGCTGGGGTTGGCCCTGGTGCAGGCCGCGGGCCTCACGATCCACGCGCTTGATCGGATCGGGCTGCAGCATGAGGCCGAGCTGCGCAATATCGGCATGCGCGCGATGGGCATCTACCGCAGCGTGGTCGCGACTTCGGTTGCCGAGCGGCCGGCGGCGCTGAAGGAGCTCGATCCGGGGCCTGGCGCCATCGTTTCGCTGGCCGACGCGCCGCCGCTGGAGCCGACCGAGCTGACGCCGCAGGGGCTGGCCGGGATTATCCGCGCCAACATGACGCTGGTGCCGGTGCGGCCGATCAACCGGCCGCGCGACATCATACTGCGCGGCCAGCCGTGGGACGGGTCGGTGACGATCGGCTACCGGTTTCCCGATACCGGCTGGCTCATTCTGAACATGCCGGTGCCGCCGCCGCGGCCGTGGCACTCGCCGACGTTCCTGCTGGCGTTCGTGCTGATGACGGTGGCGGCGGCGGGGCTGAGTTTTTGGGCGGTGCGGCGGCTGACCGGGCCGGTAGCGACGTTGGCGGCGGCCGCGGAACGGCTGGGCCGGGACGTGAACGCGGCGCCGCTGCCGGAGGACGGGCCGGACGAGGTCGCGCGCGCGGCGGTGGCGTTCAACACCATGGCGAGCCGCATCAGGCGCTTTGTGCAGGACCGCACGTTTTTGCTCAGTGCCATTGGGCACGATCTGCGCACGCCGATCACGCGGCTGAAATTGCGGGCGGAATTCATCGACGACGACGAATTGCGCGACAAGTTCCTGGCCGACCTGGATGAACTCGATGCGATGGTGGCGGCGACGCTGGCGTTCGGCCGCGATACGGCGGATGCCGAACCGGCGGTGGCGCTGGATCTGGGGTCGCTGTTGCGCACGGTGCTGGACGAGGCGGGCGACGCGCGGCCGGAGGCGGCGGAGCGGCTGGTGTTCGAGGGCGTGGAGCATTTTACCTTCCACGGCCGATCGTTAGCTCTAAAGCGCGCTTTCACGAACCTGGTCAGCAACGCCGTCAAATACGGCGGCAGCGCCCACGTGCGCTTGGCCCCGCCCGCGGACGGAATGATTAATATTACGGTGGAGGATGACGGGCCCGGGGTGCCGCCGGATCAGCTGGAGCGGGTGTTCGATCCGTTTTATCGCATCGAGGACAGCCGTAATCGGGAGACGGGGGGAACCGGGCTCGGGCTGCCGATCGCGCGGAACATTTTTCGCGCGCATGGGGGAGATGTGACGCTGGGTAATCGGGCGGAGGGTGGGGTTCGGGCTACTGTTACGTTGCCGGCTTGAGGGAGGGTTAAGGCCAGGGCTCTGAGGCTGTGAGGTTTTGCCAATGGGTGGTTGGATTGCGGATGGCTTGCGGCGCGGCTGGGACGTTTGACCTGATCCGGAGCGAGTCTCTCCTGCGAGACGCTGTTGCAAGCCCGTGGTGCGGTGGGCGATGAGCAATTCCTGGCGCGGATG
>JAATGE010000491.1 GCA_015654825.1 Rhodospirillales bacterium | reverse complement strand
GCTTTTCATCGTCTCCCCGGCGAAGCCCATACCAAACACGGATTTCAGGCTTCGCCGTTCCCCCCGCAGTTCCTCATGAATGGGGGTCTGGGGCCGTCGTGCGCAGCACGCTCTCGCGTGACGGCCCCAGCGGGTCCAGGGGCAGAGCCCCTGGCCTTTGACTTTGATGCCCCTCGCCTTTGACTTTGATGCCCCTGGCCTTTGACTTTGATGCTGGTTCCTAGCGCTTCAGCAGGCCGGCGCCGAGCAGCACGATGCCCAGCACCAGGGCGCCCTCGGTGACGAGGGGCGGAATGACGTGCGGCGTGCTTTCGGTGGTTTGCAGCTTGAGGTCGCCGACCTTGGCGACGTCGGTGGTTTGTTTTGTCGTAAACATCGGGACGGCCAGCCCCAGCAGCCCGAGAAGGACCAGCAGGGCGCCGCCGAACATCAGGCCACTCGTTGCGGAACGAAACACACAAACCTCCGTCTCGGGTTGGAACGGCCCGCACGGGCCGGGCAAGGGGGTGCAGCCCTCAACGCGGCCCTGGCGGGAAAGTTCCGCGATCAGCGCGGGCCGTAACCGTACGGGACGCTGGTGAGGGCGCCGAGGAACCACAGTACGAGCAGGATGATGAGCAGCGTGCCCAGCACGCCGCCCAGGCCACGGCCGCCGTAACGATTATAGCCGTAATAGCCGCCGCCGCCGCCGAAAAGCAGGATCAGCACAACAATAATAAGGAGCGTACTCATGGCGCATCTTTCCAATCACCGCCGGGCCATGCCGCGCCGATCGTCATGATCGGAGCGGCCGGCCAGGCGCGGCCTTAAAGCGTTAAGAAGTTACGGAGTGGATTTGACGGCCGCCTTGTCGATGGCCTGGCCGGTGGCGGAAATATCCTGTCCGGCGCCGGCGGTGGTGTGGCAGGCGCCGAGCAGCGGAGCTGCGGCAACCAGAACGAGCATGGTGAGGCCTAGAGCGAGCTTTTTATGCATGGGGATTTTCTTTCGGAGTTGCGGAGGATTTTGGTCAACTGCGCCCGGCGGGGAGTCGTATTTATACCGGAACGTTACCGCTGGGGCGCTGCAAGGCGGCGGGCCAGGGCACGGTACTGGATCTGTCGAACTTGATGAATGGAACCGGAAGCAGCCGGCGGCTACGGATTTTTTTCGTACCGGCGGCGAGTTTTTCAGATATGAGGCCGTCGCAACCACATTTCAAGGCCTAATTAGGCGCCCCAGGCAAACGCATTTGGAATTCCGTTGACTAAACAACCAAGTCGAGCGCGTCGACCAAAACGAAGGCCAAATTATCAAAAGTTTTTTGGTTCTTTTTTTCAAAAAAGAACACGAAAAAGTATTTCTTTTTGAAAAAAGAAACAAAAACTTTGGTAAATTGTCCCGCGTTTCGACAAGATCGGCCTTCGCCCGGCACGTCAGTGCGGCAGAAATTTTACCACCGCTATCACCACCGCCGCCACCGCTATCATGCCGCCCAGCAGCAGCCAGAAGCGCAGGCCGGTCTTGTATTTCTCCCGCAGCAATCTCCGGCCGCAGGGGCCGCAGCACCCGTCCGCCGGATTCTTGCGCCACTGCATCGGCGTCGGCGGCGTCAGAAGTCCCGCGGCACGCCATACCTTTTCCGGCACCACCGGATTGCGGATCGCCTTCTCCTGCTCGGTCACCGCCTCCGGAGAACGCACCACG
This sequence comes from Rhodospirillales bacterium, assembly GCA_015654825.1. Taxonomy (GTDB): domain Bacteria; phylum Pseudomonadota; class Alphaproteobacteria; order Acetobacterales; family Acetobacteraceae; genus CAJCIS01. Next base: position 3,497 of record JAATGE010000491.1, on the reverse strand, counting down.
ATCGGTTTCCCGCAGACACGGCATTGATCAACGCCGAACATTACCCATTCGCTCCATCGAAACTCGCCATCGCGCGCTCTACGATCACCGCGCCGGCCTCCTGCGTGAAATGCCCTGCCTCCGGCAGTTCCAGCGGCGGCGGGCAACCGCGGATCTGGCTGTGCAGCAGCCGCATCGCCGGCGCGCCCAGCACCGGATCCTGCATGCCGATCGCCATGAAACTCCGCCCGGACCAGGCGTTGGTCCACCAGTCCCGCGCGCGGCGGGAAATCGCGGCACCCGGCGCCTCGGGCGCGTCCGGCACCAGGTTGGGAAAGCGGCGCACGCCGGCCTTGGAGCCGGCATCCGGGAACGGCGCCGCATAGGCGGCCGCCTCCGCGCCGCTGAGGCCGGGCACCGCGCGCTTCATCAGGCCGGCGATATCCATGTCCGGATGGCTGTTGTTGAAGGCGCGCCAGGCCAGGAACCCTTCGCCGAGCGGCGCGTCCCCGGTCGCCAGCGAGGTGTTCATGACGATCAGCCGATCGAACGCGCGGGGCAGATCCATCGGCAACGTCAGGCCGAGCAGGCCGCCCCAATCCTGCACCACCAGGGTGGCGCCGCGCAACGCGTGGCGCCGCACAAAGGCCAGCAGCACTTCGCGGTGGAACTGGAATGTGTAGGCCGCCTCGTCGGCGGGCTTGTCGGAGCGGCCGAAGCCGAAGAAATCGGGCGCCAGCACGCGCATGCCGGCGGCCCTGAACGCCGGAATCATCCTGCGATACAGAAAACTCCAGGTCGGCTGGCCGTGCAGGCACAGCGCCACCTTTGCATCGGCCGGCCCCTCATCCAGATAATGCAGGCGAAGGCCCTCGGCGCCCGGCAGGTCGTCGACATAGTGCGGCGCGAAATCGTAGCCGGGCAGACCGGCGAAACGTTCGTCCGGGGTTCTGAGGGCGGTCATGGGATCTCCGTCGGGCGCGGCCCGGGACGCACATAGGCGCCGGCGCTACGGTTGGGAATGGTGGGGGTTTTCAGGAAAAAGGAAGCGCTTCTTTTTGAAAAAAGAAGCAAAAACTTTGGTTCATTGGTCCTCGGTTCCACGGGTTCGGGCGGGGGCTGTGGTGGGGGGCAGGCAGGTGCGCGTGAGGTGGGGCTTGATCGCGGTTCTTGGACTGATGGCGGGGGCAGCGCCTTGCACGGCGCAGCAGGCGGCCGCACCCGCTTCGCACCACGCGGCACGACACCACCATGTGCGCCGCCACCGCCATGCGGTGCATGCGGTCGCGCCGCCTGTGCAGCCGCCACCGGCGCCGGAGCTGACCGCGGCGCCGGTGCCGGACCGCAACCTGGATCCGCCGAACCAGGCGCTGGACCCGGGCGTCAATGTCGTGCCGGGCAACCTGCAGCTGCATTTTCCGCCGATGGGCAACGGGTATTTGCCGAACTCCAGCTCGCAGGCGCTGGATAACTCGCATACGCCCAAGGTGCCGGGCGTGACGCTGAGCGTGCCGCTTGGCGCCCCGGGCGACGGCAGCCCGCCGTGACTGGCGGCGCGGCGGGGCACGGCGGGCGGGAGATGGCTTACGCTGCCTTGACACCCCCCCTCCCGCCATCTAGCTAGCCGGCGCCTTCCGGCATGGGCGCAAACCCGGAGCGGAGATGAGCGGAAACAGCAGCGGGCCAAGGCCGTCGTTCGAACCCGGGCCGCCGTCGGAGGCGGGACCATCGTTCGAACAGCGGCTGCGCACGGCGCGCGAGCGGCAGGGCCTGGACACACCGGCCGGAGCGCAGGCGAAAGCGGGCGCATCAGGCTGGGGTGGCGGCGTCCAGGCCGGGGTGGAACTGGTGTCCGCCGAGCTGGTGGCGGGTGCCATGGGCTGGGGTCTGGACCACCTGTTGCATACCTTGCCGCTGTTCCTGGTCATTTTCGTGCTGCTGGGCGGTGCGGCCGGCGTGCTGAACGCATTTCGCCGGTTCGCGCCGGCGAATAAGCCGGGGCGCTAGCAGGATCGGTCGCGCAGTGGCGCGGCCGCGGGTTGGGACCAGGTCGGGAGTAGGTGAGCGTGGCAGCCGGCGGGACGTTCAAGTTGGAGCCGCTGGAGCAGTTCGCGCTGCATCCGGTGCTGGGTCCGATCGGCCGTGCGGTGAATTTTACCCAGGCCAACCTGACCATGGCGGTGGCCGCGCTGCTGGTTCTCGCGCTGCTGGTGTACGGCACGCGGGCGCGCGCCACGATACCGGGCCGATGGCAGTCGCTGGCCGAAATGCTCTACCAGTTCATCCACGGCATGACGATCGACCAGATCGGCGCCGAGGGACGGGTGTTCTTTCCGTTCGTGTTCACGCTGTTCATGTTCGTGCTGATGGGCAACCTGATCGGCCTGATCCCGTTCATGTTCACCTACACCAGCCACATCGCCATCACCGGCGCGCTGGCGCTGTTCATCATTACGATGGTCACGGCCGTCGGGCTGCGCCAGCACGGGCTGCATTTCTTCAGCTATTTCGCGCCCCCCGGCGCGCCCGCGGTGCTGATGCCGCTGATCGTGCTGATCGAAATCATTTCGTACCTTTCGCGGCCGGTCAGCCTGTCGATGCGCCTGTTCGCGAACATGATGGCCGGGCACATGATCCTGGTGGTGTTCGCCTCGTTCGCGGTGGTGCTGGGCAGCCTCGGGCTGGTCGGCCTGGTCGGCGCCGTGGTGCCGTTCGCCGTCAACATTCCGCTGATCGGCTTCGAGCTGTTGGTGGCCTGCCTGCAGGCCTACGTGTTTGCCATCCTGACCTGCATCTATCTGCACGACGCGGTGCATCTGCACTGATCAACCGAACGCAAGGCAGTTTGTCGGCCGCGCGAGCGCGCCGACCCGAGTTTCCCGGACATACAAAACGTTGAAGGAGCGGTACTATGGATCATTTGGATGCAGCGAAGCTGGGTGCGGGCCTCGCCATGATCGGCGTGGCCGGCGCCGGCGTCGGCATCGGCACGATTTTCGCCTCGCTGGTCGCCAGCGTGGCGCGCAACCCGGCGTCGGAGAACCAGGTGCGGCCGATCGGCCTGCTGGGCTTCGCGCTGGCGGAAGGCACCGCGATCTTCGCGCTTGCCGTTGCGCTGATGATCCTGTTCCTCTGATCGACCGAGCGGCCTTCGTGCGGTCGAATTCGTCGCGCTTTGTGCCTGCGGTACCAGTGGCGGTGACCGACGCGATGCTGTGGTGCGCGGCATTGCTGGCGCATGCCGACACCATGCCGCAGTTCGACTTCGCCAACCCGCTGCTGCGGGCGCAGGTGGTGTGGGGCGCGGTGATCTTTGTCGCGCTCTATGTCGCGCTGTCGCGCGTCGGGCTGCCGGCCGTCGCCTCCGTGCTCGAGGCGCGGGCCGCGACGATCGGTGCCGACCTGGAGCAGGCGCGGCTGGCCGGCGAGCGCTCGAACCGCGCGGTCGCCGAGCTCAACAAGGCACGCCGCCTGGCCTACGCCGAGGCGCAGGCAGCGCTTGCCGGCGCGGCGCAGCG
>JAATGE010000258.1 GCA_015654825.1 Rhodospirillales bacterium | reverse complement strand
GCCCTGGCGTGGCTGGCCCATGCGGCCCACGCCGGCCGCACGGCGTCCGGCCTCACCGCCGACTGCGACAGCCTGCTCAGCGACGGCAGCCGCGCCGACCCGCTATTCAAGCCGACGCCGGACCGGCTGCTTTTGCGATCGGGTTTCGCCCTGATCGGCGCCGGCGCCTTCCGATGGCCCGCCGAGCCACCGGAACTCCCCGTCCGCGCCGACGCAGCGCGCCAGGTCCTGGCCCAGCTTCACGCCGAAGCCGTCGCCCACATTCCGCGCATCCTGACGCACGTCACACCAGGCGCCACACCGCCGCCGCACGAAGCGCCGCGTCTGCGCCGCACGGGTTCATTCACACCGAGTGTAACGGCTTTGGTGCCCAGTGCCGCGCGCAAGCGCCACGTGGTGCGCTGCCTGCGCCGGGTGCTTGAAACAAATTCTTACAATAATTTCGTTGTGACCCTGGCCCTGGCCGCACCGGACGCCGCCGACCCGCGTATCCTGCGTGCGTTAAAATCGTTGCCACGCCTGAGGTTACTGCCGCTCGCCATCGCGCCGTTCAACTATCCCGCGGTCAACAATGCTGCCGCCCGCGTTACGGATAGCGATTTGCTGCTGTTGCTGAATGACGACGTCGCGCCGCTGCTTGCCAAGGCAGGGAATGCCGACTGGCTGGACGCGATGGTGGCGCATATGCAGTCGCCCGAGGTGGGCGCCGTCGGCGCGCGCCTGCTTTATGGCAACGAAATGGTGCAGCATGAAGGCGTTATCATGGGTCTGGCCAATCTGTGCGAGAATGCCGGCCGCCTGCGGCCGGGCACCGATCCGGGGCCGCATGGCCTTGCCAGGCAGGCGCGCGAGGTTTCCGCGGCGACCGCTGCCTGCCTGCTGATTCGTACTGATCTCTACCGACAACTCGGCGGCATGGATGAAGGATTTGCGATAGCACTGAACGATGTCGATCTTTGTTTACGGGTGCGGCAATCCGGCCACAGCATCGTCTTTTGTCCCGAAGCGACATTGTACCATTACGAGTCGCTTTCCCTCGGCCGTCACTACGCAGGTGCCCGTGCGGGGCTCGAAAGCCTGGAAGTACGCCGCCTGCGTGCGCGCTGGGCCGATGTCATCGCCGCAGACCCATTCTACAATCCGCAGGCATCGCTCGAGCCCGGACGGGAATGGCAGCCGGCGTTTCCACCGCGCGACGGAGAAATTGTACGAATGGCAACCAACCCTCTTGCGGCTCACTGAGAAGTACGGCACCGATCCGGCTTGCAGGCGCCAGGCGAAGGCGCTATTGCACTCACGAAAGGTCAGTCTTTCAGAGTCGCCCGGCACACCCTCGGTATTTCCGGCAACCCTCGCGGGGAGCCCAATCCGGCCGAAACGGGGAAGTGGCACGCTGGATGCAGGACCATTCGAAACCCGCCAACCAAGCCGTGAGAAACACCTGCACGGACAAGAAGGAACCAGTTATGAGCAAGGCATTCATCGCCAAGGTCATCCAGGACAGCACGAACTGCACGGGCGTTGCCGCCAACGCCGCTGCGGGCGAGCTGATGGACGCGATCGTGAGGGAGCTGAAGAAGGAAGGTGGCTTCACGCTGCCGTCGTTCGGCACCTTCAGCGTGAAGAAAACCAAGGCGCGCAAGGCCATGAATCCTCGCACCGGCGAGCCGGTCAAGGTGAAGGCGGGCAAGACGGTGCGTTTCAAGGCCAGCCCGAATCTGAAAAAGGCTGTCTGATCCAGCGGGTTGGATAACAAGGCCAGGGGTTGCCACCCCTGGCCGCCACGCGCGCCGGGAACAGGCGCGCGTAGAGCAGGCGCGATCGAATACGCATGTCGGGGACACGCGCCACCGGGACGACGTCCCGGCCCCCTCCGCGAGGGCTTCCAACACACTCCCTGGTACCGCGCACGCCACCCAATCGACGCTGGGCGTTGCACTCGGCCGCGATCTTTGCCTAAAGGCTTGCGCCTAAGATAAAGCCCGCGGTCCCAGAGGAGACGCCCATGAACGACGCAATGGAAGCCCCGGTGGGCCCGAAGCCGAAAAAGTCCGTGGCCCTGTCGGGCGTTACGGCCGGGAATACCGCGCTATGCACCGTCGGGCGCACCGGAAACGACCTGCACTATCGCGGCTACGATATACTGGACGTCGCCGAAGCCTGCGAATTCGAGGAAATTGCCCACCTTCTGGTGCACGGCAAGCTGCCGAATTCCGCCGAACTCGCCGCCTACAAGACAAAGCTGCGCGCGCTGCGCGGCGTTCCCGCCGCCGTACTGAACGTGCTCGAGGAACTGCCGGCGGCCACTCATCCGATGGATGTCATGCGCACCGCGGTTTCCGCACTCGGCTGCGCGCTGCCCGAAAAGGACGATCACAACCATCCCGGCGCGCGCGATATCGCCGATCGGCTGATGGCCTCGCTCGGCTCGATGCTGCTCTACTGGTTCCATTTCGCACAGAACGGTAAACGCATCGACGTCGAAACCGACGACGACAGCATCGGCGGCCACTTCCTGCACCTCCTGCACGGCACGCGGCCGCCCGAAATCTGGGTGCGCGCCATGCACACGTCGCTGATCCTGTATGCGGAACACGAGTTCAACGCGTCCACGTTCGCGGCCCGCGTGGTCGCCGGCACCGGCGCCGATTTCTACTCCGCCATCACCGCCGGCATCGGCGCGCTGCGCGGCCCGAAACACGGCGGCGCCAACGAAGCAGCACTCGATATCCAGAAACGCTACGAAACCCCCGACGAGGCGGAAGCCGACATCCGCGCACGCGTGGCGGCCAAGGAAGTCGTGATCGGCTTCGGCCATCCTGTCTATACAGTCTCCGATCCACGCAACGAGGTCATCAAGGAAGTCGCGCGGCGGCTGTCGCGGCACGCCGGCAGCATGAAGATGTTCAGCATCGCCGAACGGCTGGAAGCCGTAATGTGGGATGCCAAGAAAATGTTTCCGAACCTGGATTGGTTCAGCGCGGTCAGCTACCACATGCTGGGCGTGCCGACGGCCTTGTTTACGCCGATTTTCGTGATTTCCCGCACCAGCGGCTGGAGCGCGCACGTCATCGAGCAGCGCATCGACAACAAGATCATCCGGCCAAGCGCGAATTATGTGGGACCCGAGGATCTGGTTTTTGTGCCGCTGGCGGAGAGGAAGTAGGAAGGACGGAGGTAAGGAAGGCCAGGGCTCTGCCCTGGACCCGCTGGGGACAAGTCCCCAGACCGCATTAATTCAAGATGGCTCGAAGTGAGACTGGCGAAGCTGGAAACTTTAAATTCATAGGGGCTTCGCCCAAAAAGGCAGCGTAACCCCCGAATATCACCTTTTAAACTCCCGCCGCGCAGCGCTTATGACAGCGGCGGCACGCCGTCGGGGGTCCAGGGGGCAGAGCCCCCGGCCTTTTTTGCTTAGGACCTACCGCAATGCCCAACCTCCGCGTAGCAATAGTCCCAGTTACCCCCTTTTCGCAGAACTGCACGCTGCTCTGGGACGACGACACAAAGCAGGCCGTAGTGATTGATCCGGGTGGCGACGTGCCCCGCATCGTGGCCGCGATCGACAAGCAGAAACTCGACGTGCGTGCCCTGTGGCTGACCCACGGGCATCTGGACCACGCCGGCGGTGCCATGGATTTGCGCGATCATCTCGCCGCCCGCGCGCCGGTCGAAATCGTCGGCCCGGACCTTCGGGATTCCATGTTGCTGGAAGGCTTGCAGCGCCAGGGCGAGATGTTCGGCGTACGTGGCCTGCGCAACGTAACCCCCGATCGCTGGCTGACCGAAGGCGAGCAGGTCGCCGTAGGGCCGCACATATTCGATGTGTTGCATTGCCCCGGCCACACCCCGGGCCACGTGGTATTCATCAACCATGCGCTTAAATTCGGCCAACTTGGCGATGTACTATTCCAGGGCTCGGTCGGCCGAACGGATTTTCCGTATGGCGACCACGAAGCGCTGATTGACGCCATCAAGACCAAACTGCTGCCCCTCGGCGACGATTTCACTTTCATCTGCGGCCACGGCCCGAACTCCACCATCGGCGCCGAACGCCGCAACAACCCGTTCATCCAGTAGGGCGGAAACGCGAAGCGTGTTCCACACACCCCATTCCGTAAGCG
>JAATGE010000495.1 GCA_015654825.1 Rhodospirillales bacterium | reverse complement strand
GACGGGGACAAGTCCCCAGACCCCATTAATAAAGAATCGTTAGCGGAAACGGCGAAGCCAGAAAAATCCATGACATTTACAGGCTTCGCCCAAAAGCCAAGGAGAAGCCGCGCAGCGCTAATCGGGGTCTGGGGCCTTCTGGCCCCGTCGGGCGTAGCACGTCTCCGGCGTGACGGGTCCAGGGCAGAGCCCTGGCCTTCCCTACTCTGCCGCCACCACCGCGTGATTAAGCAAATAATTCAGGGTAGCCCGCAACTTCGAAGGCGCCACCGGTTTTTTCAGAAACACAGCCCCCGCGGCATGGGCCTCCGCCCGCAGGCCGGGGGCGCGGTCGCTGGACATGACCAGGGCTGGTATTGCGATACCGTAATGTGAGCGCACCGCGGTCAGCGCGCGGATGCCGTTGTCCTCGCCGGCGAGGTGGTAGTCGGCGATAATCACCTGCGGCGGGGCGCCGTTGGCCTGCAATTTCGCCAAGGCCGCTTCGGTCGATTCCGCCGCGACGACGTGGCATTGCCAACTGCGCAGCAGGCTCGACATGCCGGCGCGCACCGCCGGATCATCTTCCACGACCAACACGTTGCATTGTGCCAGCGCCTCCGCGACACTTGCGGAAGCGGCGGGAGACGCCGGCATCGGGGGCGGCTGCACGCGTTTCAACGTCACGGAAAAACGGCTGCCGCGCCCCGGTTCGGATTGCACGTCCACCGCCGCGCCCAGCATGCGCGCGGCTCGATCGACGATCGCAAGGCCCAGGCCGAGGCCTTTGCCGCTTTGGCGGTTGGTGATGCCGAGCTGGTGAAATTCCTGGAAAATCACTTGCCATTTTTCGCGGGGAATGCCGATGCCGGTATCGACGACGTCGATCCGCACTTCGTCGCCGCGCAGGCGGCAGCCCACCAGAATGCTGCCGCGCTCGGTGTATTGCACGGCATTGCCGATGAGGTTGCGCAGGACGCGCTCGAGCAGGCGGCGGTCGGTGCGTACGGCGGCCGAGCTATCGACGTAACGCAGACGGAGGCCGGCTTCCGCCGCCTGCGGCTGGGTTTCCGCGACGAGGCGCGCGAGCAATGGCCCGAGCGCACAGGCTTCCGGATCGACGCGCCAGGCGCCGCTGTCGAGGCGCACCATGTCGAGCAGCGATTCCAGCATGTCGTCCATCGAATCGAGCGCCGATTCGACGCGCGCCACCAGCGCGCCGACGCGGCCGGACGGCACGCTCTCGCCGACCTCGCCGAGGAACAGCCGTGCCGCGTGCAGCGGCTGGCGCAGATCGTGGCTGACGGCGGCCAGAAAATTCGTTTTGGTTTCGTTGGCCTCTTCGGCGGCGGCCTTGGCTTCCAGCAGGGCCGCTTCCGCTTCCCGCCGCTCGGCGATTTCCTGCACCAGGCGGCGCGCCAAATTGGTCAGCGTCGTGGTGCGGTGGGAGACGCCGCTGTCGAGCGTTACGGTGTTGTAGAACAGCGAGAAGGCGCTGCTGGCGGCCGGATCCATTTCGCGCTCGACGCGCTCGATGAGGACCTTGTTGATAACGCGCAGCCGCCGGTTTTCTTCTTCCAGCGCGGCGACCAGCGGCAGTTCCGGCGCGTGCTGGTCCATCATTGCACCGGCATTCGGCCGATCGCAACGCCGGTAAATGTCTGGTTGAGATGCATGGCGTGGTATTGTTCGCCGTAGGTGGCGAAGCCGACCACGTTATTATCGGCCATGATGACACTGGCGAGATGGCGCACCTGGCGCCGTTCCATTTCGAGCCCGCGCAGCACGCAATCAAAACCGATGACCAGTTGGGGCGGCCCGATATCGTTGCGCATTCCGACGAAGAGCTCGCGCAAATCCTCGACCAGGTCGCCTGGTGCCGCCAAGGTCAGGACTACGCCCTGCTCGATCGCGGACTAGAACGTGAGGCTGCCGTCGGCGCCGACTTTCTGGATCGAGCGGACATAGTATTCGCCGCCGATCTTTACCATCAGCGTGCGTTCGCCGAACATTTCGGCGGACAGATCCGCGACGTCGCAGCCGATGATGCGGGCATATTCCTCGGCCGCCGGTGCCGCGTTCAGCTCGAGCACGATGCGGCGTTCGGGGTCGGCCCGGGTGACCACCAGTTTCTCGTCCGTGCCGCGGAAATGTTTCGTGTTGAAGGTGCGGAACGGTGCATCGATCTGCACCAGCGTCAGCAGCGCGGCGTTGGAGCGGAATGCGCCGTCGTGATAGACGAACGTGTTGGAGAGCCGCATGTCGTCGCCGGCGGAGCCGCCGAGCAGCGGTATCGTGCCGAGGCCCCAGTGCATCGTGCTGACCACCACTTCCTCGCGGGCCGACATGCCGTCGATCAGCAGCAAGCCGAAGGTGTTGGCGTCGGAGACGGGCGGGCCACCGATTGCGAAGCGCCCCATCAGTTCCTCGGCGGCGAGGAAGCCGGCGCTGATGGCGCAGTCGCCGAGATAGTCGATGCGCGTGGAGGCGGCCCGGCTGCCGGCGCCGCCGATGGAAAAGCCGGTGATCGAGCCGTCCTGGTAGCCGACCGGGGTGATTTCGCCCGCGGTGGTGCAGCCGATCAGGGGCAGGTCCTGGAAGCGGAGGCGGAGTTCGGCGGCCAGTGCTTCCAGATCGTAGGCGGTGGAGCAGAAGAAGACGGCGATCGCCATGTCCGGCTGGAAGATGGCGTCATACAGCTCCCGCACGGCCTCTACCGGGTCGGTGGAGAGCGAATGGCCCCTGCGAATGGTGGACGTGCCCGCCAATGAGACTTCCTCCGACGGCGCTCTGCGGCGCCCATGGAGGCCATTCTAGGCGCGGGAGAGACCTGGTAACAATGGGTGGGGGTTTCGTATAGGGAAAGCAAGGCCGGGGCTCTGAGGCTGTGAGGTTTTGCCAATGGGCGGTTGGATTGCGGATGGCTTGGGGCGCGGCTGGGATGTTTGACCTGATCCCGAGCGCGTCTCTCCTGCGAGACGCTGTTGCAAGCCCGTGGTGCGGTGGGCGATGGG
>JAATGE010000019.1 GCA_015654825.1 Rhodospirillales bacterium | reverse complement strand
CTGATGATCCATGACATCGACATCGTGCAGAGCATTGTGCGCGCGCCGCTTGCCACCTGCTCATGGCTTGAGCTCCTTTCTCGTCGCAATCTATCGCATCTCCCACGCCATCGGCGCGCCTGCCCACACGTCTCAACGCGCCGCCGCCCACCCGCGACTCCGCCGCTTTACGCAATGAATGCTCATTGCGTGAAGATCGGTCCCCCGAGGTGATCGCGAATTCCCTCGCTGGCCTGGCGGATCGCCGCTTCGGTTTCCGGTACGTGGCGCAGCGCATTGAGAAACACGAAATCGTGGATCACGCCGTTATAGCGCACCGCCGTCACCTCCACCCCGGCCGCCTTCAGCTTGCGCGCGTAAGCCTCGCCCTCGTCGCGCAGCGGATCGTTCTCAGCCGTGATGACCAGGGCCGGCGGCAATCCCTTCAATTCCTCATTGCTGGCCCGCAGCGGCGAGACATAAGGGATGTCGCGGGTTTTCTGGTCCGGCGCGTAAAGGTCCCATCCATACTTCATGAACGCGCGCGCCAGGAAACGGCCGGTAGCGAATTCGCGGTAGGATTCGGTATCGACGCTCGCATTGGTCGCCGGAATGAACAGCACCTGGTAGGAAATCTTCGGACCGTTGCGGTCCTTTGTCATCAACGTCAGCGCGGCACTCATGTCGCCGCCGACCGAATTGCCCGCGACAGCGATCCGGCTGCCGTCGGCACCGAACTCTCCCGCATGCGCCGCGATCCATTGCAGGGCGGCGTAGCTTTGCGCCATCTGCGTCGGGTACCTTGCAGTCGGCAGCGGCGTATATTCGACAAACACGCCGATCTGGCCGGATTGCACAACGAGGTCACGCAGCAACCGTTGATGATTTTGGAAATTTCCTACAATCCAGACCCCACCATGGATAAAAAGCAGCACGCCCGGCCGCCCGACAACGTGTTGCGGCGCCATGATGTAGAGTTTCACGGCACGCCCGTTCTCATTGATCATCCGCTCGGAAATTGTGACACCCGACATGTCGACAGGAGTCTTGTTTTGCAGCGCCGTCAGGATGTCCTGCGGCTTGGGCTGCGGCAGCTCCCAGAACGGGCTGCTGTCCTTGTTGATCTCGGCGAGGAAAGACCGAACCTGCGGATCGATGCGCGGATCGGTGGTGGGGTCCGGGATCGCCGCGGCGCCCGTGGTCACCTGTGTCAGAAGGCTCGCTCCGACGAGCGATGCAACGAGCTTGGGGGTGGGTCTCACGTCAATCTCCGCTGGCTGGTTGGGTGCCGACGTTCCCGCGCCATCGCCGCCGGGCCGGACCGCGGCCTGCCGCCGCGGCTCCCCGCCCGTCGTCCGATCGGCACGGAAGCGTCCGCGCATCCGCAATTGATCAGGCAGGCGCGGGCGGCGCGAGTTAACCGTCGGGAATCGGCGTGAATACGTGGGAATCTCTTGGTGGATGGCGCGGCGTCGCCGGGAGTGTTCACGATCCGCCGACAATGCTATGATGCGCGAAGCCTTTACTGCCGAGGCGCCGCTTGGAAGGATCGGCTATCCAAACAGGCAAGCCATGCGCATGAACGCCAGCGAGACGAGAGCATTGCCGGCCGACATCGATCCGACGGTTGCCCATGTAGGCGATCGCTACGCGTTCGAGGAGTTTCTGCTCTGGCCGAGCAGTCGCGTGCTGACCCGCGACGACGTCCCTGTGCCGCTCGGCGCCCGCGCACTCGATATTCTGATCGTTCTTGTCGAACGTGCCGGCCAGGTGGTCAGCAAGGCGGAACTGTTCGCCCTGGTCTGGCCGGACCGGTTTATCGAAGAGAGCAATCTCCGCGTTCATATCGCGGCCGTACGCAAGGCGCTGGGCGATGACGGTTCCGGCACCCGGCTGATCGCTGGTGTCACCGGTCGCGGCTACAGTTTTGTCGCGGAGGTCAGCCGCATCCCTGCCCGGGATTGCGAGCCAGTTCGGCACGCAACACCGATCGCGCCACCCGACCACGCGACCCTGCCCGCCGCGCTTACCCGCATCTTTGGCCGCGACGAGGTCGTTGCCGAAATCGCCGATCGGCTGAAGCGCCAGCGTCTGGTAACGATTACCGGCGCCGGGGGCATCGGCAAAACCGCCGTCGCCCTCGCGGCCGCCCGGCAGCTGGCAACCTCCTATCGCGACGGTGTACAAATCATCGATCTTGCGCCGTTGGCACATCCGACTTTGGTCGCAGCGCATCTCGCATCGCTGCTCCGGCTGCCCGCGCTGGACCGCGAGCCGCTGCAGAAAATCCTTGCGCACCTGCAGCCCCGCGCGCAGCTGATCGTGCTCGATAATTGCGAACACGTCATCGATACGGCCAGTGAGATCGCCGAAGCCATCCTGGCGCGCGCCCCGGAAATCCACCTGTTGGCGACCAGCCGCGAGCCCTTGCGCGCGGCCGGCGAATGGGTTCAGCGCCTGGCACCGCTCGCGGTGCCTCCCGCCCCATCTTCGCTGAATGCGGCGGAGGCCTTGCGCTTTGCGGCGATACGGCTTTTTGTCGAACGCTGGCAGGCGCATGACGGATCGTTCGCGCTCACCGATAGCGATGCCCGCGTGGTCGCCGATATCTGCACGCGCCTCGATGGGCTACCTCTTGCCATCGAACTGGCCGTCACGCGCGTACCGTTGTTCGGCTTGCGTGGCCTCGCAGATCGTCTCGACGATCGCTTCGCCATCCTGACCAAGGGCCGCCGAACCGCCGTCCCCCGGCATCAGACGTTGGCCGCGATGATCGACTGGAGCTACGAAGGTCTGAGCGACAGCCGAAAAACAGTCTGGCGCCGCCTCGGTGTATTTCGCAGCGCCTTTACGATCGAGGCGGCCGACGCGATCGTCCGTGACGGGCCAGCCGACAATTTCAGCATGGTCGACGTTCTTGACGATCTCCTCGAAAAATCCCTTATCGTTGCAGATACGCGCGGCAGGGAGACGCGTTATCGCCTGCTCGAATCGATGCGGCTCTATGCGTTCACCAAGCTCCTGGAAAATCAGGAAGCCGAACAAATGCGGCGCCGCCACGCGCAATATTGGTACCAGCGTTCCGTCGGCTCGGGGGACAATTGGATCGAGATATCCGACACCGATTGGCTGATCGAGCACGGCGCGGATATCGGCGACCTTCGCGCCGCGCTCGACTGGGCGTTTGCGCGCGACGGAGACAAGGTACTTGGCATCCGGATCGCCGCGGCCTCCGCCCCGGCGTGGTTCAAGATGCTCCTGCTGCCGGAATTGCGGCGCTACCTTGAACACGCCATTGCGCTCTCCGAAGAAATAGCCGAAATCGAGGACGCCGTGCTCATCCGCCTGCATGTCGCACTCGGCCACGCCATTTTCCACGGTCTCGGCCCCGTGCCAGACGTCGCGAAAGCCCTGAGCAGGGGGCTCTGCATTGCCCAGCGTGGCGCCGACCGCAATGCGCAACTGCAGATCCTGTGGGCACTCTACGGCCATTACTCGACGACCGGCGAGTACGAGCCCATGGCCTCCGCGGTGTCGCAGGCCGCCGCCATTTTTGCCAAACATCCCGAGCCGGTCGTTGCAGCCACCTACCATCGCATGGCGGCCCTCAGTTCGCATCTGCTGGGCGATCAGGAAACCGCGCTGTGCCACGCCGAGGAAGCGCTCCGCTACCCGGCGATGCAGCGCCACGACGGCGGCTTTGTTTATGATCACAGAACTGCATCGAGCGCGCATTATTGCCGTATCCTCTGGACCCTGGGTCGGCCCGACCAGGCGGCACAGGTCGTCGCCGCCACCATCGACCATGCGCTCCGCATCGATCAGCCGTTTGCGTTCGGATATTTTCTGGTTCTGGGCGCCTGCCCGCTCGCCCTCTGGAACGGCGATCTCGCCGCGCTGCGGCGCTATGTCGATTTGCTGCTCGACGAGTCGATCGGTGTGCCGCTCACCATCTGGCGCATAGAAGGCGAATTTTATGCGCGCGTGCTCGGCTACCTCGATACACCGGAAAGCGAACGCTCCCCGGCACATCTTGCACAGCTACTTGAAGAGCGACTCACACTCTACCAGGCGGAGCGGCTAAGCACATTCGCGCCGCAATTGCTGCACCCCGAGCCGCTGGCCGAAGCATTGCGAGGCGCAACGAACTGGTGCACCGCGGAGATCCTGCGAAAACGCGGTGAAATCCTGCTCGCCGGCAACGCCGCGAACGACACTCCGGAAGCCGAGGATCTGTTTCTACGCGCAATCGATATCAGCCGAAAGCAAAAGGCATTGTCATGGGAGTTGCGAAGTGCAACCAGCCTGGCGCGCCTGTGGCGAAACAGCGGCCGAGCTTCACAGGCGCGGGATATCCTAAGGCAGGTTTATGAACGTTTTGCCGAGGGCTTCTCAAGACCCGACCTGATCGAAGCCAAGGCTCTGCTCGACGCGTTGCACTGAAATGGTTTCGCCGACCGAGGCGACGCGCGGCGAGAGAATTTACCAGGCAAGTAAGTAAAGGCCAGGGCTCTGCCCCGGACCCGCTGGGGCCTGAGGCCCCAGACCCCCGTTAGCGCTGCG
>JAATGE010000621.1 GCA_015654825.1 Rhodospirillales bacterium | reverse complement strand
GACCGACGACATGAAGATCATGCACGACGAGATCTTGGGCCCGGTGATCGCGGTGGTGCCGTTCCGTAAGCGCGAAGACGTGCTGCGCATGGTGCGCAGCAAGCCCAAGCCGCTGGCGCTGTACATCTACGCCAAGGACCGGGCGGAGATCGAGTACTACCTGCGCCACACCACCTCGGGCAGTACCGTGGTGAACCACAACATGATCCAGTCCGGCACCAACCCGCATCTGCCCTTCGGCGGCATCAACGGCAGTGGTTTGGGCCGTGTCGGCGGCCACCGCGGTTTTCTGGAATTCTCCAACGCCCGAAGCGTCGTCGAGGAAACCAAGGCCGCCGACGGCCTGACGCCGCTGCCGCCGTTCGATACGAAGACGCGAAACATGATGGCGGGAGTACTGGGCCGAAGCACGATCGTGCCGGCCCCGATCATAGCCGCGATCGAGGCGGTACTGAAGCTGCGGGCTGCGTTCAAGTAACGGTCGACCCGGGGAACAAATTCGGCTACAGCCATTCTGCTGGTCGGACCGCACTGCCCCCAGTTTGCTCTGCCGGCAGGAAATCCGCGTTTTGGTGCATTCGTGGCACAGGAGCCTCATCACGATGGGCATGCCGGCGCAATGGCTCCCGACACTCTGCGCGTCCCTGATTCCGCTGACAGTCGCTTCCCTGCAGCCATCCCCGGCCGGAGCGCAACCCAGTGCGTCTCCTTACCGCGTACAGCAGGCAAGTCAGACAACGGACGCAGGACAGGAGGCAAACAACCCGTCGAAGACCAAGGTCGAACGACACCCCTTGCCGCCGGTGCCGCCGGAACTGCTGCGATCAGTCCCGGTGTATAGGTATGAGGGCATCTTGTATCCGCGTAAGCCGAGGCCGGCAAAACCGACAAATCCACCGGAACCCGCGGGCGACAACCAGCCACCGTTGCTGCAGGGTCTCGTGCATTGAGTTCGTAAGGTGGGCTGCTTCAAACCCACGTCCGCGGCGATGCTCGCGCCTTACGGATGGCGTGCACTAACGGGACCGGCAGGAACCGCCAAACCGCATCCACGATCGTTGCTACCGTTCGACCAACCCCGTCAAAGACGCATAACCAAGCGCCTGTCGCGTCAACCGAGTGGCGACCTCGGCCGCGTTCGCGTCGGCCGCGATCGCCGGTGCCGCGCCCGGCAGTGCCCAGATCGTGAATTGGTAACGATGCACGCCGCTGCCCGCCGGCGGACACGGCCCGTCATAGGCCGCATCGCCAAAATTGCTGACCACTTCATGCGCGGAGCCCGGCAGGTGCCGCACACCCCGTGCCAGCGATGCGGTATCGCGCGGCAAGCCGACCACGATCCAGTGCGACCATTGTGACGGCTTCACATCGAGGTCGATCATCGTCAACGCCAGCGATTGCGTGCCCGCGGGCACCCCGCTCCAGCTCATCGCCGGCGAGATATTCATGCCGCCGCACCGCGTGTAAATCTGCGCGGCGGCAATCGCGCCATTTGGTCGAATGTCCGCGCTTGTGAGCGACATCGCAACGGCCTGTCCCCACAACGCACCGATCGCAAGTGCCAGACAGCCGGCCCGCCTCGTCACGGCGTGCCGCCATGCCGCCGCTGCCCAGAACTTTGCGCCGCATCCCCCGCATCGCGTCCCTGAACCTGCTTCATATAGGCGCGCAGCACGGCGTTCATCTTGGTCTGGTACAACCGCCCCTGGCCCCTGAACCAGGTCAGCACATCTTCATCCAATCGCAACGAAACCAGCCGCTTGCGGCTCGGCATCACCAGCACGGCATCCTTGTACCAATCCTCGGGAATCCCCTCCCAGGCAGGATCGCTTTCGGTATCGCGTTTGAGGTCCGCCTCGGTCTTGGCGTCGACGGCCGCCCAATCCGTGCGGTCCTCGCCGCGCAAGATCATCGCCTCAAGCTCCTCCGCGGTATAACGCCTGATATCTTCGCCGTTCGCCATCACGTGCACTCCTCAGCGAAATGATCCGCATCTTCTCCGCGCGCCAGGTGAAGACGGCCGTTACGATGCGACCATCCAACTCCCCGATCGCGAGCATCCGTTCTTCGCCCTCGGTCGCCCGAGCCGCCATCGTGACATGCGGCCCATTCAGCAGACGCCCGATGCGCGCGAAATCCAGCCCATGCTTGGCGATATTGGCAGTCCGCTTGGTCTCGTCCCATTCGAACTCCAACGCCTCCCTCCGGAGCCGGGTTTGCCTGTAGATATAATGTGTAGCTACGCGTGCCGCAATCGGCAAGCGCGACAGGCGGCGGATTGGCCGGGTCTGGCGAGCGACATTTGGCTGTGGCGATCTGAATTGCTTAGCCGCACCTGCGGCTCGCGATCACGGCGACAAATAGTTCGTCCGACAGCCCGCCTAGGCCGCCGTGATATTGCTCCGGAAGGCCAGCGGATCGGCGATATTTGAAAATGGCTCCCAGGTGCTGCCGATGCCGCGCACCAGCACCGTGCCATAGCCAAAAATGCGACCCAGGAACGATTGCTGCACGTCCACGCTCTCGACTTTTTCGCGGTGCATTTCCTGCGTCTGGCGGCTGAAAAAGCCGGTCTTGTGAATGACGCGGCGATCGGTCACCGCAAGCTCGGTCGAAACGCGCCTGATCCAGGCGATCAACAGGTTCACCGCTCCGATGGCGCCGAATACCGCGGCGCCGATCCAGAAAAACGGCTCGTTCTCCTCCTGGGCATTGGCCCCCGCGAGCAGGATGCCCAGCCCCAGCAGCACCAGGCAGAGCGGCTGCAGATAAATGAACCAATGCAGGCGCGTCCGCCCCAACACCACTTCACCGGGCTGCAGCACCTTGTCCACGTAGCTCATCGCATCGCCCCGATCTTACCCAATGCTACCCGCCGGCCGGCAGGAACGGCACCAGCATCGGCACGCGGCGGCGATACGCGGCGTAATCGTCCGGACCCAGTTCGGCTGCCAAAAAACGCTCCTCGACGCGTGCCTTCAGCCATAGGCCCAGCGTGATCAGAAGCAAACCCGCCAGCGCCGGCAGCGTCGCCTTCGCCGCCGCGGTCGCCAGCGTCGCGGCGATCAGCCCGGTATAAATCGGGTGCCGCACCAGCGCGTAGGGCCCCGTGTCCACCACGCGATGGCCCTCCTTGCGCGTCACCGACCCCGACCACAGCCGGCCGAGATGGATGCGGGCCCACCAGGCAAACAGGATGCCGGCAAAAGTCAGGCCGGCCAGCGTGTAGGCCCCGGTGTAGCCGACATGCCAAAGCCGCGGCGACCCAAGCGCCTGCGCAGTGCGATGGTACAGCAGCACGATGCCGCCAAGGCTGGCCGCGCGATACGCCCACACCTCCCACGTGGTGACGCGTTTTTCCGTCCGCGCCGACCAGAACGCCGCCGCGGCCCAGGTAACAACCCAAAATATCCAGGCAACGGCAAATAACAGTGCTGGGTGCATGGCGTTCTCCAGGTCGTCGGTCCGGATCCCTGTATAACAAGAAAACGCCGCCGGGATGTCTCCCGACGGCGTCCTTAACAAATTGGGGTCTGGGGCCTACTGGCCCCAGCGGGTCCAGGGCAGAGCCCTGGCCTTCCTTCTCTAATGCGCCTTCTCGTAAAACTGCGCCGTCTCCGTGCTTCCCTCCAGCGCCGTCGTGCTGCTCTGCCCGCCGGAAGCCGTGGTAGCCACCGCATCGAACCAGCCAGTGCCCACCTCGCGCTGATG
>JAATGE010000069.1 GCA_015654825.1 Rhodospirillales bacterium | reverse complement strand
GCGCGCCAGCCAGCCATCCACCGCGTCCGACACCCCCGCCGCCGCGAACAGCCCGAACGCGGCACCCCAGCTTTCCACCAGAACCAGGTAGATCACCCCCGGCACGGCACACAGCCGCGCGAAGCTGATCACGTTCGGCACCGTCAGCAGCGCGCCCGCCTGCCCGGCTCCCTCCATCGGTGGTTGAACCATCCCCCCTTCTAGCCTATCCAGCGCGCCGGCAAACTCGCCGCCGGAGTTTTCGTCGCGCATGAGCACCTACAAGCAGGCCGGCGTGGATATCGAAGCCGGCGATGCGCTGGTGGACCGCATCAAGCCGCTGGCAACCGCGACCAGCCGCCCGGGCGTGCTCGGCGGCCTGGGCGGCTTCGGCGCCCTGTTCGACCTCAAGGCAGCCGGATTTTCCGACCCCGTGCTGGTCAGCTCCACCGACGGCGTCGGCACCAAGCTGCTGATCGCCATCGAAACCGGCCTGCACACAACGGTCGGCATCGATCTGGTCGCGATGTGCGTCAACGACCTCGTCGTGCAGGGCGCCGAGCCGCTGTTCTTCCTCGATTATTTCGCCACCGGCCGGCTCGCACCGGAGGCGGCGGCGACCGTGATCGCCGGCATCGCCGAGGGCTGCCGCCAGTCCGGCTGTGCGCTGGTCGGCGGCGAAACCGCCGAAATGCCCGGCATGTACGAACCCGGCCATTACGACCTGGCGGGCTTCGCGGTCGGCGCCGTGGAACGCGCGCAGTTGCTGCCGTCCAACGTCGCCGAGGGCGATACGCTTCTGGCCCTGCCGAGCAGCGGCGTTCACAGCAACGGCTTTTCGCTGGTCCGCCACATCGTGGAACGATCCACCCTGGCCTGGAACGCCCCGGCCCCGTTCGCGGCGGGCGAAACCCTGGCCGAGGCGCTGATGACGCCCACCCGCCTCTACGTGCACCAGGTCCTGCGCCTGCACCGCGCCGGCCTGCTGCACGCAGCCGCCCACATCACCGGCGGCGGCCTCCCCGGCAACGTTCCCCGCGTGCTGCCCGCTGGCCTCGAAGCGGTCATCGATACGCCCTGGCCAATGCCGCCAGTGTTCGCCTGGCTCGCCCACACGGGTGCCGTCGCGGCCGCGGAAATGCTGGACGTGTTCAATTGCGGCATCGGCATGGTGCTGGTGGTACGGGACCCCGCTGCCGCCATTCAATTGTTGCAGGATATCGGCGAAAATCCGATCAGGCTCGGGTACATCGCGCGCTCACGCGGTGGCGAGCCGCAAGTGAGATTCGAAGTCAGGCCAGATTTCAGGTAAGGCCAGGGGCTCTGCCCCTGGACCCCGCTGGGGCCAGTAGGCCCCAGACCCCATTTTATCTGTTCCGAGTTCGACATCTGCACCGAGCAGAGTTGCCAACCCCGCGGCTTGTGCAGAGGATTCCCGCCGCGCAGCGCGTACGACAGCGGCGACGAAGCCGAAATCTACCGATCAAACACCAGCAACGTACTCGTCGCACTGGCGCACAAGCGCCCTTGTGCATCGGTCAGCCGCCCTTCCGCGAACGCCGCGCGGCGGCCGAGCGAAACGACGGTGCCTTCCGCCCGCACCGGGCCGCTTTCCCGCGTCAGTGCGCGGTGATACGCGATTTTCAGTTCCAGCGTCGTGTAGCCTTGGCTCGCGGCAAGCCGCGAATGCACCGCGCAGCCGACCGCGGAATCCAGCATCGTCGCGGCGTAGCCGCCATGCACCGAGCCGATCGGGTTGTACACCCGTTCGTCCGGATGGCCCTCGAACACGGCTCGCCCGACGTCGAATTCCACCGCGCGAAAACCCAGCGCCTTGCCGACGCCGGTGTAGGGTGCCGCGCCGAAGAATATTTCCTGTAATTGTGCGAGCCCGTCCGGCGTTGGCGCCGTTGCGTCGTTCATACGGCAATTCCCTGTTGTTGCGGTGGCAATCCGGCCCGGGCGCGGACAGCGGCCCGGCATTCACCCAAAATTTCGCTGGAAAGATCGGCGTCGCTGACCGCGCGCGACAACGCTACCGCGCCCGCCATTTCCGCCAGCAGCGACGCCGCCCGCGCCCGCGCGCCGGTCTCGCCATCCGCCGGCAACCACGCCGCCAGCGTATCGAGAATGCCCCGCACGCCGGCATCGAACGCCACGCGTGCTGCTTCGGAGCCGCGCGCGAGATCAGCTGTCACGCTGGTCAGCGGACAGCCCCGCGCCACATCGTCCCGGTGCGCGGTTGAAACGTAAAGGTCGATATAGGCGCCCAGCGCCGCTGCTTCGGGCTGCCCGGCGGTGACGCGCTGAAAGCGGCGCTGCGCATCGGAAAACATCTGCGTCACCGCTTGCGCGATCAGGTCCTCCTTGGAGCGGAAATGCGCATAGAACCCGCCATGCGTCAGCCCCACCTCACGCATGATGTCGGCCACGCCCACGCCATCCGGCCCCCGCGCGCGCATCGCCGCGGCCGCCGCCCGCAGCACCTTGGTCCGCGTTTCGCTCTTATGCTCCGGCCCGTATCGCATCGCGCCTGCCCGCTTGGTATGACGCACATAATATGATGATCGTCATTAAATCAAGCGGCACGGCGATTACAATCGAAAACCCACAGTACCGACTCCGACCGAAGTCGTCGAACAAGGAACAACTAATCAAAGTTTTTGCTTCTTTTTTCAAAAAGAAGCGCTTTTTCCTGTTCGCCTACCGGCTGTTGCGAAACCGCTCGACAGCGGCCACCAGCGCGCGCCGCACCCCGGGTTCCAGCGCGGAATGCCCGGCATCCGGCACCAGCGTCAGCCGCGCCGACGGCCAATGCGCCGCCAACTCGAACGCCGTCACCGGTGGGCAGACCATGTCGTAGCGGCCCTGCACGATCTCCCCCGGCAGATGGGCGATGCGGCTCATATGCCCCAGCAGGCCCTCCGGCGGCAGGAACAGGTCGTTGGCAAAGTAGAATGCCTCGATGCGCGCCAGCCCAAGCGCCGAGCGGTCCTGCGCAAAGCTGCTGACCGTATCGGGGCTCGGCAGCAGCGTGCTGCAACTGCCCTCGTAGATCGACCAGGCGCGCGCCGCCGCCATATGAACGGCCGGGTCGGCGTCGGTCAGCCGCTTCAGGTAGGACCCCAGCAGATCGTGGCGTTCCTCCGGCGTCAGATGCCCGGCGAACGCCCCGTGCGCGTCGGGGAACACCGCGCGCAGCCCGTGCAGGAACCAGTCGACCTCGCTGCGCCGCCCCAGGAACACGCCGCGCAGCACCAGGGCCACCACGTTCTGCGGATGCGCCTGCGCGTAGGCGAGCGCCAGCGTCGAGCCCCAGGAGCCGCCGAACAGCAGCCAGCGATCGATCGCCAGGTAGGTCTGCAGGCGGCCGATATCCTCGACCAGGCGAGACGTGGTGTTGGCTTCCAGGCTACCGAGCGGACGCGACCGGCCGGCGCCGCGCTGATCGAAAATCACGATCCGCCAATGCGCGGGGTCAAAAAAACGGCGGTGCACGGCGCCGGCGCCGGCGCCCGGCCCGCCATGCAGAAACAGCACCGGGCGGCCGCGCGGATTGCCGGCCTGCTCCCAGTACATCACGTGACCGTCGGTCAGCGGCAGATAGCCCGTCTCATACGGGCCGATTTCGGGAAACAGGTCTCCACGCGGCATGGGCGGCAATCTACTGTCGGCGTGTGAGGATTTGAAGGACAGGTTGATGGCATCCGTGTCGGCGCGCGTGTGGCTGGTGGCGGGATCGCTGGCGGGCTTCGGCACGGTCGTCATGGCCGCGGTGGCGGCCCACGCGCTGCCCCAGCGATTGGAGCCGCGGGCGCTCGCCGCCGTGCAAAGTGCCATCCAGATGCAGGGCTGGCACGCGCTGGCCCTTATCCTGACCGGTCTTTGGGTGGCGCGCGGAACGCCGGCGCTGCTCGCCAATCTCGCCGGCGGCGCCTTTCTGCTCGGCCTGCTACTGTTTTCCGGCTCGATCTACCTGGCCGAATTGGCCGGCGTGCATCTCGGGCCGACCGCGCCCACCGGCGGCCTGCTGCTGATGGCCGGCTGGCTGCTGCTGGCGGCCAGCGCGATCGCCGCCGGCCGCGCGTCCTGATCCGCGCCGCCTATCTGGCCGCCGACGGCCTGCAGGCCCCGCTGGCCGAGGAGCTGGCGCGCTACGGTGCCACGATCGACGGATGGCATGGGCTGCTCGCGCTGTCGCCCGATCCGCCGGTGGCGGCCGCGTGGGCGCTGAACACCTGGCTCGACCCGCGCGAGATCGAGGCCGCGTCGATCGGCGAGGCCGCCTCCGCCCTGCGCGCCATTCAGCGCAACTGGGGTTCCTACCAGGTGGCGCATTTCCGCCGCGCTACCCTGATCACGGAGAAACTGCCGAGCCTGAAGCCCAAGCCGCTGAGCTTCCCCCAACT
>JAATGE010000471.1 GCA_015654825.1 Rhodospirillales bacterium | reverse complement strand
GGGGTCGCTGCTGCACGATTTCGGCTGGAGCGGGCTCGCGTTGATGGGTTTCATCGAACTGCAGGAGGTGGTTCTCGGGGCTTACGCCGCGGCCGCCGTGATTTGCGCCGTGGTGCGCCGGGTTCGGCTGAACGAGGCAACGTCGCTCGCCGCGTTGCGGCCGACGCGGCGGCTGCTGGCGATGACCGGGTTGCTGCTGCTGCTGCATTTGGGGCCGTATCTGGTGGAGGCCGTCGTGGTGCTGCGCGGCTTCATGCTGCTGACGATTGGGGAGGTTTCGACGTTCCTGGCGGAATTGCTACTGGCGGTGCCGTGCGCCGCGGCGGCCATCGCGTTGTTGCGCCTCACCCTGATGGGGGTGCCGATCGCGCTCGGACACCGCCTTGCCGCGAGCGAGAGCTTTCATGTCAGCCGGGGACATGGGTGGTTTATCGCAGTCGCCTACTCGCTGGCGGTGTCACCGCTCGTGCTGGGCGGCTTCTGGCTGTTGAGCCGGGTTCAGCTCGGGGATCTGGCGCGCGAAGTCGTGGTGGTGCCGGTGGGCGCTATTCTGTTCTGGCTGATCGCGGCGGGCATGATGGCGGGGCTGCATCAGCAATTCTCGTTGGGCGTGGCGGAGGATGAACGGCCGAGCCGCAATTTCCTGCGCCGCCGGGAGCCGGCGCTGCCGGGTGTTGACCTCGCCACGTAACGTGGGGAGTTCGCGATCAAACAGTTAAAGAGAAGGCCAGGGCTCTGCCCCTGGACCCCGCTGGGGCCAGTAGGCCCCAGACCCCGATTTTTGGTTTCCGAGAGTGGCATCGGCGCCTTTATGGGGCGGATTTCGGGTCTTCCATTTGGCCCAGGAAGGCCTCGAAATCCTTGGCTTCGCGGAAATCGCGGTAGACGCTGGCGAAGCGGACATAGGCGACCTCGTCGACCGCTTTCAGCGTTTGCATCACCTGTTCGCCGATCTGGGAGGTGGGGATTTCGGTGTCGCCGGAGGATTCCAGCTGGCGGACGATGCCGTTGACGATGCGGTCGATGCGGTCCTCCTCGATCGGGCGTTTGCGCATGGCGACGCGGATCGAGCGGGAGAGTTTCTCGGCCTCGAAGGGGACGCGGCGGCCGTCCGACTTGATGACGGTCAGTTCGCGGAGCTGGACGCGCTCGACGGTGGTGAAGCGCTGGCCGCAGCTGGTGCAGAAGCGGCGCCGGCGGATGGCGGCGCCATCCTCCGCCGGGCGGCTGTCTTTGACCGCAGTGTCCTCGTGGCCGCAGAAGGGGCAGCGCATCAGGCGGTTGGCTGGTCGATCAGATCGAAGCGACGTTCGATGCGCTCAAGGCGCGTTTCCATGCGGTCGAACCTGCGTTCGAGATTGGCGATCCGGTCTTCCACGACGCCGACACGACGCTTCAGGTCGCCAACCTCGTCGATCACGCGATCCATCTTCTCATCCAGGCGGCGGAGATACCGCAGGACCAGGTTGTCCGGCTCGTCGCTCATGACACGAGTATAGGTACACAGGGCATCAAACTCCAGCCGCGCAGGCAGGAGCAGTGCGCTAAGCGCCAGGGTAAGATCGGAAAGGCCAGGGTTTTGTTCGGGACCCGTCGCGTCGGAGGCGTGCTGTGCACGACCGGGCCGCAGGCCCCAGACCCCATTCATTGGGGGAACGGCGAAGCCTGGAAAAGCCATGTTGGGTAATGGCTTCGCAGAAGAGCCGATGAGAAGCCGCGCAGCGCTCATGGGTTCAGGGGCCTACTGGCCCCAGCGGGGTCCAGGGGCAGAGCCCCTGGCCTTACTTTAGGTAGATCGGAAAGCGGGCGCAGAGTTCGAGAACGCGGGCGGCTACGGCTTGCTCAACGGTTGCGTTGGCGCCGCCGTTGCTGGCGGAGAGGCCGTCGAGCACCTCGGCGATCATCTGGCCGACCTGGCGGAATTCGGGTTGGCCAAAACCGCGCGTGGTGGCGGCGGGGGTGCCGAGGCGGATGCCGCTGGTAATGGCGGGCTTTTCCGGGTCGAACGGGATGGCGTTCTTGTTGGCGGTCATGTGGGCGCGCTCGAGGCTGGCTTCGGCGGCTTTGCCGGTGACGTGCTTGGGGCGGAGGTCCACGAGCAGCAGGTGGCTGTCGGTGCCGCGGGTGACGAGGGCGAGGCCGTGCTCGACGAGGGTTTCGCCGAGGGTTTTGGCGTTGTCGGCGACGGCTTTCTGGTAGACGCGGAATTCGGGGCGCAGGGCCTCCCCGAAGGCGGCGGCCTTGGCGGCGATGACGTGCATCAGCGGGCCGCCCTGCAGGCCGGGGAACACGGCGCTGTTGAATTTCTTTCCGAGCTCGGGGTCGTTGCTGAGGATCATGCCGCCGCGGGGGCCGCGCAGGGTTTTGTGTGTGGTGGTGGTGACTACGTGCGCATGCGGCAGCGGGCTGGGGAACAGGCCGGCCGCGACGAGGCCGGCGAAGTGGGCCATGTCCACCATGAAGTAGGCGCCGATTTCGTCGGCGATGGCGCGGATGCGGGGGAAATCGATGGTGCGCGGGTAGGCCGAGCCGCCGGCGATGATGAGTTTCGGATGATGCTGGCGGGCCAGCGATTCGAGCTCGTCGTAGTCGAGCAGGCCGTCGTCGCGGCGGACGCCGTATTGCACGGCGTGGAACCATTTTCCGGAGAGGTTGGGGGCGGCGCCGTGGGTGAGGTGGCCGCCGGCGTCGAGCGACATGCCGAGGATGGTGTCGCCGGGGCGGATCAGGGCGAGGAAAACGGCCTGGTTGGCCTGGGCGCCGGAGTGGGGCTGCACGTTGGCGTAGGTGCAGGAGAACAGGCGGCAGGCGCGGTCGATGGCGAGGGTTTCCGCTTTGTCGACTTCCTGGCAGCCGCCGTAGTAGCGGCGGCCGGGGTAGCCTTCGGCGTATTTGTTGGTGAGAACGCTGCCCTGGTCTTCGAGCACCGCGGCGGAGACAATGTTTTCCGAGGCGATCAGCTCGATGCCGTCCTGCTGGCGCAGCAGCTCGGCGCCGATGGCGGCGGCCAGCTCCGGATCGGTCTCGGCCAGTGGGGCGTTGAAGAACCGGCTGAGGGTCTGCGGCAGGGTCTGCTCCGTC
This sequence comes from Rhodospirillales bacterium, assembly GCA_015654825.1. GTDB lineage: Bacteria > Pseudomonadota > Alphaproteobacteria > Acetobacterales > Acetobacteraceae > CAJCIS01. The sequence continues at coordinate 5,846 of JAATGE010000471.1, read as the reverse complement.
ACATGAGTCTCCGCTGGTTCTGTATTAATGGGGTCTGGGGACTAGTCCCCAGCGGGGTCCAGGGGCAGAGCCCCTGGCCTTCTGCTTTCTGTGCAGGCACATTTACCCTCACCTTATCCTCCCGCATACCCGGCGGCGGCGAATGCATGCCCCGGGGCGACACTCCAAGGACAGTTATGAGCGCCAGCACCGCCAACCCTTTGTTTGCCTGCAAGCCTATCGAAGCCGCGGGCGCGGCCGGGAGCGGTCAGCACGAATTCAAGCGCACGCTTGGGCCGCTCAGCCTGGTGGCGCTGGGGATCGGCGCCATTATCGGCGCGGGCATTTTCTCGCTGACCGGCATTGCGGCGGCGGATAATGCGGGGCCGGCGGTGGTGCTGAGCTTCCTGATCGCGGCGGTCGGCTGTGGCTTCGCGGGGCTTTGCTACAGCGAGCTTTCGGGCATGATCCCGGCCGCCGGATCCGCCTACAGTTACGCGTATGCGTCGCTGGGCGAGCTCGTTGCCTGGATTATCGGCTGGGCGTTGACGCTGGAATATGCCGTCGGCGCGGCGACCGTTTCGGTGTCGTGGTCGGCCTATGTCACCAGTTTCCTTGGCAGTTTCGGTTTGGCGCTGCCGCACGCGCTGACGGCATCGCCGTTCGATTCGGACGCGATGGGGCATGCCAATCCCGGGGTCGTCAATCTGCCTGCGATGATCATCATCGTTCTGGTTTCGTTGCTGCTGATCCGGGGCATTTCCGAATCGGCAAAAGTGAACGGCGCGATCGTGGCGCTGAAGCTGGCGGTGGTGGTTGCCGTCATCGGTTTTGGGGCTTTCTACGTAAAGCCGGCGAACTGGCACCCTTTCATTCCACCTAATGCGGGTACGTTTGGGCATTTCGGCATTTCCGGCGTGTTTCGCGGCGCGGCCACGGTGTTCTTCGCGTATATCGGTTTTGACGCCGTCTCGACCGCGGCGCAGGAGACGAAAAACCCCGAGCGGGACATGCCGATCGGGATTCTGGGGTCGCTGGCGATCTGCACCGTTCTGTATGTGCTCGTCTGCCTCGTGGTGACCGGGCTGTTGAGTTACACGAAGCTGCATGACGCAGCGCCGGTGGCGCTGGCGATCAGCCAGACCAACCTGCCGTTCCTGCGCGTCGCGGTTACCGTGGGGGCGATCGCCGGGCTTACCTCGGTGATCCTCGTCATGCTGCTGGGACAAAGCCGCGTGTTCTATTCGATGGCGTGCGACGGGCTGCTGCCGGGCGTGTTCGCCAATGTGCATCCGCGGTTCCGCACGCCGTGGCTTTCCAACCTGCTGTTCATGGTGTTCGCGGGCGTCGCCGGCGGGTTTCTGCCGATCAGTTCGCTGGGGCACATGACTTCGTTCGGCACGCTGCTGGCGTTTGTGATTGTGTGCATCGGGGTGCTGGTGCTGCGTCGCACCGACGCGGGCCGCCGGCGGGCGTTCCGGACGCCTTACAGCCCGATTGTTCCGATCGCGGGGATTGTTGTCTGCGGGGCGCTGATGCTTTCGCTGCCGCTGCAGACCTGGGTGCTGGCGTTCGTTTGGCTGGTGATCGGGCTGGGGATTTATTTTGCTTATAGCCGGACGCATAGCCATCTGGGCCGGCGGAACGCGTAGGCGAGGAAGGCAAGGCTGGTGGGGCGAAGCCGCCCCCCCAGGCCCCCGGCTTTTGTTGGAACAGGTTCGATGATCGAGGGACAATTCCCTGCTACGCGGTTGCGGCGCAATCGGTTCGATGCTTTTACGCGCAGGCTCGTGGCCGAACATACGCTTACGGTCAACGATCTGATCTGGCCGATTTTCGTCATAGACGGGCACGATCTGCGGGTGCCCGTGGCCAGTATGCCGGGGGTCGAGCGGGTGACGCTGGATTTGCTCGAGGGACATGTGGAGCAGGCGGCGCGGCTGGGCATTCCGGCGGTCGCGATATTCCCGGTGACGCCGGCGGAGAAGAAGGACGCGGAAGGCAGCGAAAGTGCCAACCCCGGGAATTTGATTTGTTCGGCTGCACGGCTGCTGAAAAAGGCGTTTCCGGAGCTCGGGCTGGTGGGCGATGTGGCGCTCGATCCTTATACCGATCATGGGCATGACGGCGTGCTGCGGCGCGGCTACGTCGCCAATGACGAGACGCTGGAGAAACTGACGCTGCAGGCGGTGGTGCAGGCGCAGGCGGGCATCGATATCATCGCACCTTCCGACATGATGGATGGGCGCGTGGGCGCGATCCGCGCGGCGCTGGACGGCGCGGGGCTGATCGATACGCGCATCATGAGCTACGCGGCGAAATATGCCTCGGCGTTCTACGGGCCGTTCCGCGACGCTCTTGGCTCGGCAAAATCGTTGCAGGGCGATAAGAAAACCTACCAGATGGATCCCGCCAACTCCGATGAGGCGCTGCGCGAAGTGGCGCTGGACCTGGCCGAGGGCGCGGACATGGTCATGGTAAAGCCGGGCATGCCGTATCTGGATATCGTGCGGCGCGTGAAGGACCGTTTCGGTGTGCCGACGTTCGCCTACCAGGTCAGCGGCGAATACGCGATGCTGGCGGGGGCGATCGAGCGGGGCTGGCTGGATGGCGAACGCGCCGTGCTGGAGGCGCTGCTGTGCTTCAAGCGCGCGGGGGCCGATGGGGTGCTGACGTATTTTGCGGTGGAGGCCGCCCGTAGGCTGCGCGCGGCGGGTTGAGAAGGTCCGGGAGCGAATCGCATTTGGAATTTTCTTGGCATGACATTCGAGTCGGACGCTTCGACCCGGAACGAAAGCCAAATTAACAAAAGTTTTTTGGTTCTTTTTTTCAAAAAAGAACAAGAAAAAGTACTTCTTTTGGAAAAAAGAGCAAAAACTTTTGTTAATTGTTCCTTGTTCGCCGACTTCAGTTGGAGCGGTGGGTGGCGGTTTTCAAATGCGATTGTCCTGGACCCGCTGGGGCCCTAGGCCCCAGACCGCAATTTATTTGTTCCGGGACTGGCTTTGGTAGCGAGCCATGTTGCGCCGTTTATTGGACTGCACGGGCGCGCGGGAGTCGTGGGCGCTAGCGTCGGGTTTCCGGCGGTTTCGCGCGCCGATGCGCGGGTGCTGATCCTGGGGAGCCTGCCGGGTGCGGAGTCGCTGCGGCGGCGCGAATATTATGCTAATCGGGGCAATCGGTTCTGGTGGATCATGGGACGGATCGCCGGCGCCGGGCCGGAGCTTGCCTATGAGGCGCGGCTCGACCGGCTGGTTCGGTGCGGTATTGCGCTGTGGGATGTGTGCGCTTCGGCGGAGCGCCCCGGCAGCCTCGACAAGCGCATCGTCGCGCACAGCGTCGTGGTCAACGATGTGCGGTCGTTTCTGGAGGCGCATGCGCGGGTGCACGCCATTTGCTTCAATGGCAGCGGCGCGGCGACGCTGTTTCACCGGCTCGTGCTGCCGGGCCTGACGATTTCGCAAAGCGCGCTGCGGCGGCAGGTGCTGCCCTCGAGCAGCGCCGCGCACGCGGCGATGCCGGCCGAGGAGAAGCTGGCGCGGTGGCGGAGCGGCCTTGGCGATCTCGCCGGCGAGGCGGCGGGCGGTAGGGCTTCGGCGCCGCCGCCGCGGAAATCCGCCCTCCGGCGGTGATTAGACGCTGGCATTCCGCTGTCATGTTACTCTAAGTAACAGGTTGGGGCGAACGTCGCGGCATCGGGGTCGCGCGGCCGTTATCGAACACCTTCGGGGACACGGTGTGATCGGTTTCGTTGTTTGTGGGCTTGAGCATAGCGGGACGACGCTGATTTCGGAGTTGCTGCGCCAGGTGCCGGGCGTGGACGCCGGTTTTGAGATCGGCGCGCTGCTTGGCGGCAGTCCGCGCGAGTTTCCCTATCTGGAGCCGTATGCCGAGCATCTGAGGAAGAACTGGAATCTTTCCGAGCAGACCTTTTCGCACTGCTGCGATACCAACAGCTTCGCAACATTCTACCGGCGCCTGAAGGCCGCGACGACGGTGCTGCGGCCGGGCACCAAGGTGATGTTCGACAAGACGCCGCGCTATTTGTCGCGGCTTTCGGAGTGCATGGACAAGGTCGCGGTGCCGTTCATCATTGCCTACAAGGATCCGCGCAGCACCGTCTATTCGGATTTCAAGAGCTCCGGCCAGGAGAGTTTCGATGCGTGGTTTGAGGGCTACGCGCCCGCGAAGCTCGGATACATGCGGCTGCATTATGGCGAGTTCCAGCGCGCGAAGGCCAAGGCGGACAAGCGCGTTTGCCCGGTGCGGCTGGAGGAGCTGTGCCTGAACCCGCGGGCGACGTGCACGCGGCTGTTCGCGCATGTCGGCGCGCATTTTCATGCCGGCTACCTGGCATTTCGGCAGGAGCGCTATCCGAATACGCGGGCAGGCTCGATAACGGTGGGGGCGCCGTTCGAATACATTACCGGGCTGGGGGTGGCGCGCTGCCAGCGCGTGGCGCGGGTGTTCGGGGAGTTTGATGATTGGTTTTTTAATTAAGGTCGGGAGTTCCCCCCAATGAATGGGGTCTGGGGCCTACTGGCCCCAGCGGGTCCAGGGCAGAGCCCTGGCCTTTCTTTAATCGTGAATTACTACCCTACCCCCCAGGTCCGCGCCGATAGCCGCGGGCGCGGCCGGCTTCCAGCCAGTGGTGGTCCGGATCCCAATAGTCTGCCTGGGCGATTTCCAGCGCGGCGATCGGGTATTGCCGGCAGTACCACGCGCGGTTGAGGGCAAAGCCGGCGCGGCCTTCGTCGAAGCCGCAGGTTTCGTAGTGATGGCGGCCGCTTGGAATGTGGGCGGCCTCGATGGCGGCGGCGATGTCCGGATAGACGGCGCGGTAGAAGGTTTCGTCGAACACCTCGAGAAAGCGGGATTTTTCGCGCGACGGCGGAGATCTGGCCAGCACGGCGCTCAGACGTTCCGGGGGCAGGTAGCGCCAGAGGCCGCGCAGGCTTTCGTGGGCGGGGGCAAAATCCTCGACGGGCGTCGCGTAATGAACCGGAAATTGGTAGAAGCGATATCGTGGATCGTCGAACGGCAGCAGGTTGACCGCGCGGTTCTGCACCGGATTGAACAGGCCGAGGACCGGCATGAAAATGCGCTCGGCGCGCGATACGAAGGTGGCCAGCCACGAAAAAGTGCTGATGGCGGGAACGATATTGTGGGCGTGGCGGATGCGCTCGAAATCGGCGGGGGCGCCGTGGCTCGGCAGGAAGCGCGCGGCGGGGAAGCGGGCGCGGAGCGCGCGCAGGTAGGGGGTGTCTTCCAATTGGCCGAGGAACACCGGGGCGAGGCCGGTTTCGTCGACCAGGCCGGCGTAGAATTCAACGGGGATCAGCACGTAATCGGGATGGTGGCCGTCCAGGATGTCGCCCTGGCGGATGTTGCAGAGCAGTTCTTCCGGACCGGTGCCGGACCATTCGGGGCCGGGGACGCGCAGCACGTCGCGGTAGGCGTCGGCGGGCAGGAAATTTTCCATGCGCTGGGCGTAGGTGCGGATGTCGACGCGTTGGAGGGTGCCGTCGCCGAGTGCGGTGGCCAGGCGCGCCAGTGGGACGGTATCCGAGGTCACGATTTCGGTGGCGGGGAAATCGCCGCCGATCGGGGGGTGTTCGATGCCGAAGGCCGGCAGGCCGACGCCGGAATATCGGACCGGGGCGACGCGCGCGGCCAGTGCCATGGCGGCCATGAACTGGATGGCGTGGTTGCCGAAATTGCCCATTTCGCTGATGTGGATCACTGGCGCGCTGCCGCTCATCGGTGCCCTGCCCTGCCCTTGGCCGCCCTGCCGTGGACGCCCTGCCCTGGACGCCCTGCCCTGGACGCCCTGCCCTGGACGCCCTGCCCTGGACGCCCTGCCCTGG
>JAATGE010000113.1 GCA_015654825.1 Rhodospirillales bacterium | reverse complement strand
GGGTCTGGGGCCTACTGGCCCCAGCGGGTCCAGGGCAGAGCCCTGGCCTTTTTCTAAACCCTCACAACGACTCCCGCCGCCAAGCCGCAAGCGCGAGCCCCAGCAGCAGCGGCAGCGCCGCCCACGCCGGCAGCAGCGGCACGGTCTCCACACCTGTCACCAGATGCGCATCCCGCCGCCGTAGCCCGATCCAGCCAGGTCCCGCCGCCGTGTCGCGCATTCCCACCCGAACCAGGCGCGGCGGCCCGTTCGCGGCCAGCCAGGTCACGCAGCCGCCGCTTTGGCGCACCAGCTTGCCGATCCGGTCCGCGGTTGCGCGCAGGTCGGCGAATTCCAGCGGATTGTCCTGGCCGGCCGCGGCGAAAGCGAGATGCGTTCCGTCCTCCACGCGCCAAACGCCGGGCGCCGCGGCGGGCAGCGTGGCGGCCGCCTCGCCTGGCGCCGTCTCCTTCAGCGCCAGCGCCTGCTTTGGGGCATCGGGGGGCGTGACGGTGGTGTTGACCGCGGCGGGGCCCTCCACCGTGCGGCGCTCCACGCGCAGGGTCTTGCCGGTGATACGGGCGGTCAGCCGGTCCTCGTCGAGGTCCGGCTCGCCCATCGCCCAATGGGCCACGCGGCGCAAAAATTCGGCCTGCGGGCCGCCGCCCTGATGCCCGCGGCTCCACAGCCAGATCTGGTCGGACAGCAGCAGCGCCACCCGCCCCTGGTCGACATGGCTGAGCACCAGCAGCGGTGCGGTGCCGGGGCCGGTCATCAGCACCTGGCCGTGCACATCCTCCGTGGCGATCGCGCGGTACCAGGAGCCCCAGCTCGGCGCCGACCCGCCAACATTGGCGCCTGCCAGACCCGCGGTCACCGGATGGCGCGCGCCGAGCGGCGTCACCACGGGACGGAACGCGCCGTTGACCACGCCGTCACCTTCCAACGGCGCGTGCGCCGGCAGCACGGCGGCGAGCGGCGTCTGGTCCAGGCTTTCCGGCGAGGCGAATTCCGGCCCCGCGGTCAGCAGCAGCGCGCCGCCGTGGTGCACGTAGTCGGCGATATTGCGCAAATAGGCGTGTGGTAGAATGCCGCGATCAGTGAAACGATCGAGAATGATCAGATCGAAGCTGGAAAGCTTTTCCTGAAACAGTTCGCGCGTGGGAAACGCAATCAGCGCGAGTTCGTTCAGCGGTGTCATGTCGTCGCGTTCGGGCGGCCGCAGGATCGTGAAATGCACCAGATCGACGGCCGGATCGGATTTCAGCAGGCGCCGCCAGGTGCGTTCCTCCTGGTTCGGCTCGCCGGAGACCAGCAGCACGCGCAACCGGTCGCGCACGCCGTTGATCTGCACCACGGCGCGGTTGTTCAGCGGGCTCGCCTCACCGGGCTGCGGATCGGTCGAGAATTCCAGCACCGTCGGCCCGGCCCGCGATATGTCGATCGGTACACTCTGCTCGGTGCCGACCGGCACGCTCTGCGTCATCGGCGGCGCGCCGTCGCGCCGCAGCGTCAGCGTGGCGGCGCCGCCCGGTGCGCCCTGCCCCAGATCCTCGACCACCACGCGCAAATTCAGCGTGCGCCCGACAATGCCGTAGCCGGGCGCCTCGACGACGCGCACGCGGCGGTCCCACTGCTCGCCACGCGCCGGGATCAGCGCGTGCAGAGGCGCTCCCGGCGGGTCGGCGGGCAGGTCGTGCACCTGGCCATCGGTAATCGCAACGATCCCGGCCAGCCGATCGGCCGGGATGTCGGCGAGCGCCCTGCGCACCTCGGCCCAAAGCTGCGTGCCGGCGCTGCCGTGCTCCGGCACCACGATCTGGCGCAACTCCAGGTCGCGCATCTTGGAAACCTGCGTTCGCACGGCGTCGGCGGCGGTCGCCGCCAGCTTTGTGCGGTCGCCGACCAGCATGGAATCCGACTGGTCCACCACGAGGAGGGCGATGTCGCGCAGGCCTTGCCGGGTTTCGCGCACCAGCGTCGGGCCGGCTAGCCAGGCGAGCAGGACCGCGAACGCCAGCGCGCGCAGTACCCCGCCACGCGCTCGGCGCCAGATGGCTACGCCAGCTACGGAGGCGCCGATTACCGCCAGGAGCACTAGCAGCCACCAGGCTATGCCGGGCTCGAAGGTTAGGGCGGAGAAGGCTGAAGTCATTAGGGAAGGCCAGGGCTCTGCCCTGGACCCGCTGGGGCCTGAGGCCCCAGACCCCCATTCGTTGGGGGGATGAAACGCCGCGCAGCACTATCGGGGGTCTGGGGCCTCAGGCCACAGCTTGGTCCAGACGCAGAGCCTCTAGCCTTCGTCCTACTCATTGACCAAGCCTTTGCAATATCGCCGGTACGTGGACCTCATCGCCTTTGTAGTTGCCCGTCAGCGCGTACATCACCAGGTTCACACCGAACCGCCAGGCCAACAATCTTTGCCTCGGTCCGCCCGGAATCGTTGCGAATAGCGGCCTGCCGTCATCGTCGGTCGCCCACGCCGCGGCCCAATCGTTGGCGCCGATAATGACCGGGCTGACGCTGTCGTTGCTGCGGTCCTGATCGGCCTGCACCCACACCGTGGCACCCTGGTAACGACCGGGAAATTCCGACAGCAGATAGAACGCCCGCGCCAGCACATGCGCATTGGTCAACGGCGCCAGCCGCGGCACGTCCAGCCCCGCCGCCACCCGCTTCAGCGCGGCATCCGTTCCGGGCGCGAACGCTCCGTCCGCGCCGCCGCCGCGCGTGTCGATCAGCACGATGCCGCCGTGCCGCATATAGTCGTTCAGCGCCGCGCTGAACGCCGGATTGGCGGGGGCATCCGCGGTTACCGGCCAATACAGCAACGGATAGAAACTCAGATCGTCCCGGCCCGGCGTCACACCCGCCGGCGAGGCCAGCACCGCCGCCGTATGGTCGTTTACGTAGTCGGAAAGCCCCGAGAGGCCGGCCTTGGAAGTGCCGTCCACGGCGGCATCGCCGGTCACCACGTAGGCCAGGTGGGTCGCCAGCGCGGCGCGATCCGGGGTGGCCGCATGCGCCGCTGGCGCCAGCGCGATGAGCAACGCTGCCACCGCCGGCCGCAGCAGGCCGCGCAGCCGCAAGGTCAGCAGCAGGTCGGCACATAGCGCGGCCAGCGCGGCCGCGATCAGGCTTGGCCCCAACCGCACGGTGCGCGGCGCGGCGGCCAGGCTCATCCGCGTGGCTCCGGGCACCGGCGCCGCTTCCGCGAGCGCCGTCCGCCCGCCGAGATTGAAGGCGTGCCGATCCTGCTCCAGCCCGTAAAAACCGGGCGGATGCAGCGGCGAGACCGGCGCCGTCGCGAGCTCGCCCGGTGCCAGCGGCCGGGCGCCCGAGGGCGGCGGACCCAGCACGCCCGCGCCATCCAGCGTCTGCGCGGGCGGCAGCGGCCTGGCTTCACCCGCCACCGCGACGCCGGCCGCCCGCTGCACCAGCCGGTTGAGCATGTCCACGAACAATCCCGAAAGCGGCAGGTTGGACCAGTCGGCGTTCGCCGTCACGTGGAACAGCACGATCTCGCCGGCGCCGTGATGCGCCGCCGTCACCAGCGGCGTGCCGTCCGTCAGCATGGCCCAGGTTGCACCCGGCAGCGAGGCCGTGGGTTCGGCCAGCACCTGCCGGTTGACGGTCACCTCCGCGGGCACAGCGAGGCCGGCGAATGGGCCGGGCGGGAACGCGGCCAGATGCTCCGGCTGGCTCCAGGACATCGCGCCGCCGAGCTGGCGGTCGCCGTCGAGCAGTTTTTCCGGCAGCAGATTGTCCTGCGCGGCGCCCATCTCGGGGCCGGCGAAACGCACCAGGAAGCCGCCCTGGCGCACCCAGGCATCGATCTTTTCCGCTTCCGGCCCGCTCAGCGAGCGGTCCGCGGTGACCAGCACCGACAACGGGCGAGACAGCAGGGTGGCCGCATCGCCGTGCCGCACTTCGGCGAACGGGTTCAGCGCGCGCTCGACGTAGAAATTGGTGCCGAGCAGCGGCGTGTCCGCGACCGAAGCGGTCAACAGCCCGACCGGCCGGCGGCGCGCCGCCTCGTCCAGCAGCGCCACCGAGCCCGCGCCGGGCGCCTGCGCCAGCCGCAGCACCGCAAGCTGG
>JAATGE010000404.1 GCA_015654825.1 Rhodospirillales bacterium | reverse complement strand
TCGCCGAGGCGGGCGTCATCAGCGACAATGCTGATGTCCGCGAACAGCGCCAGCGTCATGCCAAGGCCCAGTGCGTCGCCATTGACTGCGGCAATGATCGGCTGTGGCGTAGAAAGCATGTGTTCAAATATGCGCAGCGTGCGGGAAGGAACGGCGAGTGCGTATTTGTTGCCATTGGGGGTAAGCGCCCTCGCGGCCATCGCCTTCACGTCGCCGCCCGCGGAAAACGCGCGGCCTGCGCCGGTCAGAACGATGGCTTTCACGTCCGGGTCACGTGCGAGATCGATCCAGATATATTCGAGCTCGGTGTGAACATCTGGTGTAACTGAATTCAACGATTCTGGCTTATTGATGGTAACGGTCGCAATCCCGTCCTTATTGTCGACCAGCAGAAATTTGTAAGCCTGATAGCCCATCGCGGATCTCCTAAATAAGTTGGGGTCTGGGGCCTCAGGCCCCAGCGGGGCCAGGGCAGAGCCCTGGCCTTCCTACTGTGCGAGCAACCGATCCTTATCCCACTCGGCAAAACTGGCGCCCTTGTTAGCAAGTGCCCTCAACAGCGCGGCCGGCCTGAGATCCGCATTGCCAGTCTGCGTGGCAAAGTGATCGAGCCTGTCGACAACAGTCTTAAGTCCCACCAGATCAGCGTAGAACATTGGCCCACCGCGCCACGCGGGAAACCCGTAGCCATTGATCCAGACGACATCGACATCGCCTGCGCGCAGCGCGATGCCTTCCGCGAGAATGCGCGCACCTTCGTTAATCAGCGGAAACACCATTCGCTCGATGAGTTCCGCGCGGTCGATGGTGCGGCGGTTGACATGATTTTTTTCAGAAATCTCCAAAATCAGGGAGTCGGCATCCGGATTTGGCCGCGGTGTGCGGTCGCCTTTTTCATATCGATAATAGCCTTGGCCGGTCTTCTGCCCAAACCAGCCACGCGCGCAAATGGCATCGGCGATCGCGAACGGCGTACCGCGTCGCTTGCGAATGGACCAGCCAATATCGAGGCCGGACATATCGTTGGTCTCCAGCGGCCCCATGGCAAACCCAAATCCCTTGATGGCGGAATCAATGTCGCGCGGCATCGCGCCCTCCAGCAGCAGCCGATCTACCTGCGCGGAGCGCTTGGCAACCATGCGGTTGCCGATAAATCCGTCGCAATTGCCGGATAACACCGGGATCTTGCCGATGACCTTGCCAACTTCCATGGCCGTCGCAATGGCTTGCCAACCGCTCTTCGCCCCGCGCACCACCTCCAGCAACCGCATGACGTTGGCGGGCGAAAAGAAATGCATGCCAATAACGTCTTCGGGGCGGTCGGTTGCCGCGGCAATGTCGTCAATATCGAGCGCGGATGTGTTGGTCGCAAGTATCGTTCCCGCTTGCGTCTTACGCGTCAAATCGGCAAAAATCTCCCGTTTCAGTTCCATGCTTTCAAAAACCGCCTCGACGATCACGTCGGCGCCCACAGCTGCATCACGATCCGTACTACCGCTAATCAGGCCAAGGCGCTTGCCCGCCTCACTCTGCGTAATTGATCCGCGTTTGGCCGACGTGGCATAATTATTGCGCACACGCTCTAGTCCCGCGGAAAGACCCTGCTCCGTTGCGTCAATCAGGGTCACCGGGATACCGGCCGCCGTAAAGCACATCGCAATGCCGCCGCCCATGGTGCCCGCGCCGACAATAGCCACGTTCCGCACAGCGCGCGGTGCGACAGCGCCGGCGAATTCCGGCAACTTGGCGGCGGCACGCTCGGCGAAAAACACGTGGCGCAGCGCGCGCGATTGGTCACCGGCCACAAGCGCCTGCGACCGTACCCTGTCGCGCGCCAACGCCTCGTCGATTGAAACGGTAAACGAAAGTCGCACTGATTCCACGCACGCCGCAGGTGCCTCCTGCCCCGGCCGGCGCTTCAGTTGCGCGGCCGCTTCAACCTCGAATACACTGGAATCGGCGCGCACCGATGCGATTTTGTCGTCCCGCTCGCTCAGCGGAATGGCTCGGCGGCCCTCGGCCAAAATCTTGTGCGCGAATGCGATGCCGATCTGCACCGGATCGCCTTCCTCGACTTGATCCAATATACCCACAGCGAGCGCCTTGTCAGCGGGCATTCTATCGCCGCTCAGAATGAGCTTCAATGCTTCAATCGGGCCAATAAGGCGTGGCAAACGTTGCGTGCCGCCGCCGCCCGGAAAAATACCCAGCTTTATTTCCGGAAGGCCAATTTGCGCCGTGGGTACGGCCACGCGAAAATGCGCCCCAAGCGCAACCTCCAGGCCGCCGCCCAGGGCCGTTCCGTGAATTGCCGCAATCACCGGCTTCGGCGCCATTTCGATATGCCCAATAACGTCCTGCAAAATCGGCGGCTGCCTTGGCTTGCCGAACTCGGTAATATCCGCCCCGGCGAAAAATGTCTTGCCATTGCACGCTATAACGATCGCTTTTGTGGTCGGGTCCGCAATGGCCTGGCTCAGCGCCTGCACTAGCCCAACGCGAACATCCGTGCTGAGCGCATTGACCGGAGGATTGTCGGACAAAATTACAGCGACATCGCCGTGCTGGACGAGAGCTACTCTGGTCATGCGAACCCCTGAACACGGTGAAGAAGGCCAAGGTGCGCTGCCCCCTGGACCCCCGACGGCGTGCCGCCGCTGTCGGATACGCTGCGCGGCGGTAGTTTAGCAACCATGCTTTGCAAACCTCCGAGCTGCTTCATGCCGTACATGCTTCCGTTTCAATGACCGCATCGAGAGCCACAGCCCCTTGTCCCTTCGGCAGCACCACCAGCGGATTGATTTCGACTGAAGCCAGCACGCCTTCGTTGTCCGCGGCAAAACGGGAGATCGCCGCTACCGTCTCCGCCAACGCCGTAATGTCCGCCTCCGGTTCGCCACGGTAGCCGGTCAGCAACTTCACCGCCTTCAACTCAGCAATCATCTCGCGCGCCGCTTCCTGCGTCACCGGTGCCAGGCGCAATGAAACATCCTTGAACAACTCCGCCAGCACCCCGCCAAGGCCCACCAGAATTACCGGCCCAAACAACGCATCCCGCCGTGCGCCGACAATAACCTCTACGCCCCGGCTGACCATTTCACTCACCAGGTACCCATCGATGCGGGCATGCGGGGCGCGGTGTCCCACTTCCACCGCCATCGCAGCCACTGCGGCGCCGATTTCGTGCCCTTGCAACCGCAGCGCCACGCCGCCAACATCACTCTTATGCGCAAGATCGGCGGACACGATTTTCAATGCCAACGGGCCGCGCAGCGAGGCGGATTTTTCCGCCGCCTCGGCACCACTGCGCGCGAAGATCTCCGCCGGAACCCGCACACCGGAAGCCGCAAGTACCGCCTTCGCCTGCACCTCATTGAAACGCTCGCCGTGCGCAATATCCGACGCGCGCGGCCGATAGACCGGCGGCAGCAAACGGGAAAACCCTTCGGCGATCTTTGCCACGGCAGCAAGTGCCGCGACGGCACGCGCCGGCTCCTCGAACACCAGATAGCCGGCCTTCTCGTAAGCGGCTCGCATGGCCGCATCTGCAATGATGCAGACAACCGCAGTACCCTCCGGGCGCCGCGCGCGCAACTCCGCCAACGTTTCCAGCAGACGCTCGGCAAGCACCTTTACACCGGCATAAAGGCCAAAGAACGCCAGCGTAATATCGTACCCGCCGCTTGCCATGACAATTTCTAGGCTGCGCGCCATAAGTTCGTGGTCGGTCGAAACCTGCGCCGTCACATCAACCGGGTTTTCCGGCGATCCGGGCGGGCACAAGGCGCGCAGTGCAGGTTTGGCCGCCTCCGGTGTCGGCGCCAGGACCAGGCCCGCCTCGCTCGCCGCATCGGCGATCTGCGCCCCCATGCCTCCGGATATGGTAACGACCCCAAGCCGCCGACCGGGTGCCAGGCGTGCGTGCTGCGCGGCGTAGGCAACGTCGAGCAATTCCTCAGTGTTGCGCGCACGGAACACACCGTATTGGTGGAATACCGCGTCGTAAATGCTGTCCGCGCCGGCGAGCGATGCTGTATGCGAGGCAGCCGCGGCCGCTCCGGATTCAGTCCGCCCGACCTTCAGCAATACAACAGGTTTGCGCGCCGCATGCGCGCGGGCCAGGCCGGCCAGAAAACTGCCGCGCGCGCGAACGCCTTCCACGTACGCCAGAATGACTTTCACATCGTCATCGTCGGCGAGGGCCATCAGCACTTCGCCAAATTCCACGTCAGCTTCGTTGCCAGTCGTAACGAATGTACCAAGCGGCAACCCGCGCTGCTGTGCAAGCTTCAAGATATGCGCGCCGGAGCCACCGGATTGGCTGACCAGACCCATATGGCCGCCGGGCGGCGTCTGGCCTTGAAACAACGCGCTGAATGTGAGGTAGGTGCGCGAAGGCGTATGGAACAGTCCCAGACAATTCGGGCCAATCATGCGCATGCCGGCGGCACGGGAAACCTCGGTGATGCGCCGTTGCCGTTCCGGCCCCGGTGCGGCTGCCTCCGCAAAGCCGGCACTGAAGATCACAGCGGATTTCACGCCGCGGGCCGCACATGCCTCGATGGCGGGCACGGTCAGATCGGCGCCTACCGCAACGATCGCGCAATCGATAGCGCCCTCGATATCGGCAACGCCGGGGTAGGCCCGAATGCCCTGCACCTCGGCACGCGTCGGGTTCACCGGATAGATCGCGCCGCTGAAACCCCCCTGCCGCAACGCCGCGATCGGCCGCCCGCCGATCCGCGTGGGGTCATTGGAGGCGCCGATAATGGCAATCGAGCGCGGCGCAAAAAGGGGCGCCAAGGCGCCCTCGATCGACATGCTGGTTCCGGCCTCCCTGAGCGTCACTTGTAGCGGCGCGAGGAACGGACACGCGGGGCGCGCGCGTGTCAACGCGGCCGGCCCGGCATATCGCCCATCCGCGCTGTTATGCGGCGTCCTTGTGCTAGGCCGGCAAGCCGTACCTTGACGACGGTGGCGGAGCGCGGCATCGGCGCTCGCCAAGGCGCAGAGTGATGCGGCGCGCAGTGTTGACGGGTAGGCCATGGATTTCGATTTAAGCGAACAACAGGCTCAGTTTGCCGATGCGACGCGCGGCTTCGCCGAACGGCATTTGCGCGCCGGCGCTCTGGCACGCGCCCACGCTGAGGATTATCCGTGGGATATCGCCCGGCTGATGGCCGCCAACGGCTTTTTGGGCATTGCGATACCGGAGCAACACGGCGGCATCGGCGGCCAACTGATGGATGCGATAATCGCCATCGAACAGATCGCCGCCGCCGATCCGCGCAGCGCGGATGTGATCCAGGCGGGCAATTTCGGTGCGATCCGTGTCCTGGCACAATTCGCAACTCCCGCTCAGCGAGAGCGCTACCTGAAATCGTTGCTGGCCGGTGAGGCACTGATTTCGGTCGCCATGACCGAACCGAACGCCGGCTCCGCGGTGACCGAGCTCACAACGTTCGCCAAACCCGACGGCGACGGGTTTCGCATCAGCGGTTCGAAAATTTTTACCACGCACGGCCTGCATGCAACCGTGTTCCTGGTCTATGTGCGCTATGGCCCCGGCGTCGGCAACATTGGCTCGGTGCTGATCGAGCGCGGTGCCGAGGGCTTTTCGTTCGGAAAAAAGGTGCGATTTCTGTCGGGCGAGGACTGGAACCCGCTCTACTTCGACAATGTCTTTGTGCCGAAGAAAGACGTCCTGCTGGGCCCGGGCGGCTTCAAGAAGCAGATCGCCGGCTTCAACGTGGAGCGCATCGGCAACACCGCGCGATCGCTGGCACTTGGCCGTTATGCGTTCAACGCGGCTCGCGAACTTGCAACGACACGACGCCAATTCGGCCAGGCACTGTGCGAGTTTCAGGGACTGCAATGGAAGTTCGCCGAAATGCAAATTAAGCTTGATGCGGCGCAACTGCTGCTATACCGCGCCGCCACTAACGCCGACAAAGGCTTTCCTGGTGCCGCTGATACCGCCATCGCCAAGGCGATGTGCAACCGCGTCGGTTTCGAGGTTGCCAGTGAGGCGATGCAAATCATGGGTGGTGCCGGCTACAGCGAAGACAGTCTGGTCGAATATTGTTTTCGCCGTACCCGCGGCTGGATGATAGCCGGTGGCGCTGTGGAAGTACTGCTCAATCGAATTGCCGAACATGTTTTCGACCGCAAGTTTCCGCAGGGTCCGCCGAAGTCGGCGCTCGCCAGCGAAGCTACGGATTGATTTAGGCCCACTCGGCGGATCAACCACTACATATGCAACAAATGCGTAGGAACGCTTAAATGACGCAAGATTGGGATGAGACGGTCGATTTCCTGATCGTCGGCAGCGGCGGCGGTTCGATGTGCGCGGCACTGGCGCTCAAGGAACTCGGCAAGTCGTCGCTGATCCTTGAAAAGACGGACAAGATCGGCGGATCCACCGCGATGTCGGGCGGCGTCCTATGGATCCCGAACCATCCGCTGCTCGGCGGGCGGCAAGACCGCGCTTCGTAAAGACCGCGGCTGTTACCGCGGGGTGCGTGAGGCATCTGCAACTGGCGCCCGGTCGACGTATGGCTGCTGCCGTCCGACCCGCCACACCGGCATGACCGCGGCGACGAACCGCCACGGTGAACCCGGTAACGAGACCTGGCGCGACGAACAGTGCGCCCGGCGATCCCGGCCCCCCGACGG
>JAATGE010000281.1 GCA_015654825.1 Rhodospirillales bacterium | reverse complement strand
GCGGTCGAGGTACCCGCGGTTTTGCTTAGCGCCATGGAATCGGTGTTCAATAATTCCTGGAATTGCGGCAATTCTGCCATTGACGTAGCGACGTGCACGTTCCTGCCACCGCAACAGATGTGCGCGATACGAGGCGCTGGTGCCGGCCGGCCAGCTGCGCTCGACCAATCCCACCAGCGCCAGGGCCATGTGGTGGTCCGCGCTGCCCATGCCGGCAAGCTCGAACAATCCGCCTGTCCAATCGAACAGCTCACGTCGGGCGGCCCAAAAATAGCCGCTGTGCGGATACGTCGCGTAGCCTCCGTCGAAGGCCCAGAATCGAGGCCCGCCCGCGACCAGCGGCTCCCCAGCCTGATATTGCGAGCAGAACGACTGGTGCACGCCTAGCAGCGCGTCGTTCGGCCCGAGATCCAATGCGCGGGTCCAGGTCTGCACCACCCGGTAGTGCTGCAAATGCTCAACCGTTTCGCGTGCCCAGCCTGGGCGGCGATGCCAGATGTCGGCGTCGCCCCAGGCGATATACTCAGCATCAGGCAATCGATGTATTGCCGCGTTCAGTGCACATTCCTTGCCCCAGGCCCAGCTGTCGGCCCGCAAGCCGATATGATTTACGTGTGGCAGGTCGCAACAGAAGGGGCGGCGGCCATACTGCACTTCCACGGTCGTCAGACGCGCGCCGGAGTCCAGAATATGGCCAACCCAGTCACGAAATGTTCGCTCTGGCGCAGCCCACCGCAACGGATTGAATCGGGCAGTGACAACGTGCAGTGCATCGGCTTGCATGTGTCGCGTCTCCGCCGTTTTGCTACAAAAACCGTGCATTCTTGAAGGTTTCAGCCCGCAATCTGGCGCACGATCAGGCGCCAACCAAGTTCGGTTTCGCTGGCTGCCGCCGTCGCAAACGTCCGGCCGAGATCGTCGCGCACTGTGTCGGCAACCTGCGGTTCGGCCGGCAGTGCCGGTAGCAAAACGCTCCAACTCCCAAATCGAGAGTCGGGTGGCGCACCGTTTGTTCCGGCATGCAGCGCCTGCAGGCACGCGGGCCAAGCCGCGATTACGGTTCCGGCCGTCTCCAAAACCAGTCCGCTATAGCCTCCGTCGCCTGGTGTCGCGGGCCGGAGAATATCAACCATGCGGTTCGTCAGCACGCACTGCGCCGGTGCTAACGGCCGTTGCGTGGCCACAAAGTAGGTCGAACTGCAGCTCGATAGATAGTCACCGGCCCGCGTGTAGACGCTGTCGAAGATGCCGTGCCACAGCAGCCCGCCATAGCCAGGCACCGCGCCGCCGCCGCCGCGCTCGAATGCCGCATGCAGGCGGATCACACGGTTGCGGGCCGCCAGAGGATCGGCCGTTCCACACGGGCGGGAAACGATGTAAGGCAGTCCGATACGTCGTGCGGCCACACCCATGCCGCGGCTCAGGCGGTCCTGCAACGTTGCCCCGTCCATCACACCATCCAGGTCAGGCAGCTTGGTCCCAGCCCCTCGCCCGGCGGCACGCCGAGGAACGCACACAGGCGGCGCCGCCAGCCATCGAATAATCGAAGCCTGTCTGCGAGTTCATTCTTGTTATGCTGCCAGTTCGCCGCGCCGTCGCTATCAAGATTGTCGCTGGTCGACGGCACCGCGCCCTCAAGCTGGATGAGTGTGGCGACGTACGTCAATGCTACAGCCTCTTCAGCCGCGCTTAGATTATTCATTCGAAATTCCAGCGCGCCATATGCGACGAAAAACCGCCAACCCATGTTTCCCGCCGGTGTGGCGCCGTATGCCGGGTAGCCGCAGTGGCGTCGAATCTCCGTTTTCTGCTGGTCCGTGAGCATAGTGTCATTCCGCATTCCGGATTTGAAGTGGGCCCACGCCGTCGGTATCGTGGAGGGTCGCAATGTCGCGGACCGGCGTCGCCGCGGTTCCCCGGGCAATGCGGCGGCGGCCTGCTATCCAATGTGCTCGATCATCACTGCCCGCTTGAAGTTTGCATTGGTCGCGGTCGGCAGCACCAGGCTGTTGGTCGTGGTGTCCGACGGTGCGCAAAACCCGCCAATCCAGTACCAGGATTGCGCAATGATTTGCTGCAGGCGGTCGATCGGCTCACGCGTCACCATGCATACGCCGTCCACCAGTGATACGATCGAGTCGCGCGGTGCGACATCGTCGGCAGCCATGCCGGCAAAATCGCCCTCGATCAGCGCTCCCTGGCCGACCACGATCGGTCGCCGGATCATTGCCCCGGGGATCGCGGGAAACGGCTGCACGAAGGACTCATTCGTCAACACGAAACGCAGGCCCAGAAACTCGTTCACGACGCCTTGGCCGGGCCGAAAGACCTCATTCGCAGACGTGGCACCGATGAACAGCCGCTGGAAATCCTGGTCCGCGAACAACTGGCGTGCGCTGATCGGATCCAGATAGCAGTTGTAGGCTCCGTCGATGTCCGGGACTGCGTTCAATCGAAGATTGGCAACCGCGTCGAGCACATTGGTCATCGCAAGGGTATCGCCGGCGGTGACCTGGCTTGTGTTCGTCCGCCCGTTGGGCCGCAGCACCAAGGCCGCGTTCGCCGCCAGAACCGTATTGCCGGCGGTGCCATCCGAAACGATTACATTGCTGCCGAACGTCAGCACGCCCGAACTACCCCCCGGGGTGGTACTGACATTGGTTCCGTCTACGGCAACGGCCACCAGCGTATATGAGTTCGCACCGACCGTAACCGTCAACGGGTTCGCGACCGAGACTGCCTGTTGCACGCCATTGACGAATGCGGTCTGGAATCCGCGCACGTCGTCGACCGTCAGGCTTGGTCCGGCGCTCCCGAGCGTCGTGCGCGCCCTCGTATTGCCACTGAAATATGCGCCGAACAGGGCGTTGCGGGCGAGATCGTCCAGGCTGCGGGCCGCCTGCTGCCCGTTGACATAGGCATTTTGCAGAAACAGGCTGGCGATGCCAACGCGACTGGTCACCACGTTGAGATCCATCGTCGACGCATAATTGTTGAGCGTCAGTGTATACTGCTCCACGCCCCAGTTGGTCGGCGTCAAACCATTATCCAGATTAGTGTTTGTCGATGCCGCCAGCGGTGTCGTCACGGACGGCAGCAGGCCGGCGCGCGTCTTGGTCAGCGTTTCGCCGATGCCGACCGCAAATTCTTCCCGGTCGGCGCAGGCACGGTAGCCAAGCCGAGATTGCAGCGCCTGCTGGAATTCGCGCTCCAGGAAGCCTTGCTGAATGATCGGCTGCAACGCGGCAGGAAAATTCTGTATGCCCATTCAAGCCCCCAGGGTAGCGGGGGCTTTGCCCCCATCAGCCAAAAAACACTATGGCGCCACAACCGGCGCCGGTTTCAGCGCCGTCGCAGGAGCTCTGCCCTTGCGCTTCGCCACTCGTCCAGATTCATTTCCGTCGCGAGCTTCTGCCGCGTCGGCACGCAGGCCGGCACCCCCGCGTGGCTACTGGAACTTGTAGTTCCGAACAGCCACGGCTTGGCTCGCCGCAACCGCGTAACCACGCTGGCGGCACCCGTCACGTCGCCATTATCGTCAATGGAGACGTCCCCGGTCTCGATCAGCTTCAGGCCGTCCAGGTCGACCATTCCGTTCTTCCACGCTTCGGCCTTCAACTCAGCCTGGATCAACCGGCGCGTGGCCTGATGGCGCGTGTCCTGAAGTGCCGCTTCCAGCACCTCTGCGCGGGCTCGCAGTAAAGATAGTTCCGTTTCCGCGGTCGTCGGTGAGTCATCCACGCTTATGCGGTCCTCTCTGCGTCGATGCGAGCCAGTTCAGCACGGACGTCCTCGATATCGTAGCTTGGCGCGAGGACCTGCAATCCGGTTTCGCGCGACATCTGCCCGGCGCGGACCAGGGTGACGACCGTTGCTGCATCGCGTTGACGGTCCAGCGAGTCGGGCGAGTACCAGGCGGGCCAGCGCAGGTTCAATGACGCATGCGCTGGCAATGCCGGCAATGTTTGTCCGTCGATTTGCAACGGATAGATTGCCGCGGCGCGCAGCATCATGCGCACGACCGCGAGCAGGCCCTGGTCGCCGTAGCTGATCCGAAGATTGTCAGCCAGCCACAGCAATCCCTGGTCTATCAGCTCCAGCGCGCGTCCACTGGCCGGCGTTGTCAGCCGGCTCGCGTCAACCCTGTTGCCGTGCACGCTTTCCAGCGCCAGCTCGCGCAATGTGCGCACATATTCTATTACGGCTTGGCTCGCCGTGCCGCCGATCTCCAGCAGCTTGGCATCCCCTTTTTCGCTCAGCACCAGCGCATTCGCGGCACCGCGCACCATCGAGCTATCCAATCCCGCCGGCTCGCGGATCAGCAAGGTTGGGTCACTGCTATATTTCAGGCCCCGCCCGGCCTGGCTCAGTTGGTAATCGATTTCCACTGAGGTTTCGATCGCGGATCGGAACGTGCATGCGCCGTCGACGCCGGCGCCCCCCGGTAGGTTCTTGATCCACGTCAGCGGCACAAAGCCCAGTCCGTGGCGCACGCTGCGTTCGTGATCTATTTCCGCAGGGATGGCGCGCCCCGCCTCCACCGGTTCGAACCAGGTCTCCCACTCGGCATTCCATTGTCGAGCGAACCAATAGGTGGCGCCTGGATCGGGGATGTGAAAGCCCTGTGCGGCCAGCGAACTGCCGGTCACCTTATAGCGTTCCGTAACGCTGTGCAGCGTATCGGGCGCGTCCGGCTCCCATTCCGGGGTCAGATAGAGCGAGTCCAGCACGGCGAGAAATATTCGGCCGCGCAAAACTCGCATCAAAATGGCAACCGAGCCCACGCTGCCCCGCAGCGCCGCTTCGGTCATGACCGCGTTCAATCGGCTGGCCTTCGTCAGCCGCAAGGCAGTCGCGCGCACTTCCGGGTCTGTCGAGTCCAGGGTAGGAAAATGGCCTTCGCTGAACAGAAGTGCGACACTGTCCTCCACCACGATGCGCGGCAGACCGTATCGTACCGAGGGCCGGCGCTTCCGCAGGGGAATGTATTCGTCGCCGGCCGTACGCTCCTGATGAAATTCGAACGGCAGCACGTCGTACAGGGTTCCGTCCAGCACGCGCCGCAACACATCAAGCCGGCGGGTGCGCTCCGGGTAATCCGGATCCCACGGAATAAGTTCGCAGATCGTTCCAAACAAGTCGGTCTCCTACCGTGCGAATACCGACAAATCCTTGAAGCGCGCTGGTTGTGCCGTTGGTGCCAACATCGTGAACGCCCGTGCGAACGCATCCACCTGGTCGTCCTTCTCGCCGCACGGAAACAGCTCGAGTTCATCGAGGAATGCCCGTGTCCACGGCGCGCGCAGCACGCTCACGTTTCCCGCCGCGACCTGGGAGGCCACATGCTTGGCTCGCTCAACCTTTGAATTGATTTCCGGGCTGCACTCCACCCGAAAGCCGGCCAGCAGACTGGTCAGCGCCGCGACCTGAAACAGGCCGGCTTGCCCCGGGTCCTGCGGCAGCCCAATCGCCACAGCGGCACCGTCAACCTCCGCGACATGGCGGATGAGGCCAGAAACCGTTTTGGTATCGGCGCGTAGCCGTCTCACGTCTTCCACGACAAAACGGCCGTCCACATCGCGCAGCAAGCGAAGTCCGACGGTCCAGTCGGGATTGCGTGCGACATCGCCGCCGCCCGCCAGATCCCACGCTCGCACCGCCGTACCCACAGGTGCCTGGTCGATCATGTGCAGGCGGGTGATATTGAACACACCGCCCGTTCCATGCAACGGCGCCTGCTGGAACAAAGTCGCGAACGCGCGCTCGCCCAGTATCGAGCGCTTCGCCAACAAAGCTTCGCGATTCTCCCACTCGGGCCAAAGCGCCGCGCCTGGATCGCGCCCCAACGGATCGCCGCCCTCTGCCAATGCAGGCAACTGCAGGACGGACCATCCGCCTTGTTCCATCAGCCGGCCGGCGAGATCGTCAGGATGCCAGCGCGTCATCACCAGCACCATGCGGCCGTTCGGCTTCAGCCTGGTCACCAACTCGGACCGGAACCAGTTCCACAACTGCTCACGCGCACGCCCGCTCTCGGCGTCCACGACCGAACTCACCGGGTCGTCAATCAGCGCCAGATCGGCACGTCGTCCGGTCACCGCACCGTGCACTCCGACGGCAAAATACGCGCCGCCCTGGTTCGTCATGAACCGGCCGGCGGCGCGGGCATCCGGTTGCATCGCGACACCCAGCCGCGGTGCGTGCTCGGCCAACAGCGTACGCACGCCGCGGCCGAAATGTTCTGCCAGGCTTGCCGTATGGCTCGCCGCAATCACTGCGCAGGCCGGGTTGCGGGCCATCCACCAGGCCGGAAACAGTAGGCTCGCATAGGTACTTTTCGCCGAGCCCGGGGGCATCAGCAGCATTAGCCGGCGTATATCGCCCCGTGCCAGCCGCTCCAGGTCCGCGATCATCGCGAAATGATGTGCCGCCGGGGCAAGGCCCTGAAGCGACATGGCAAATCCCGCCCAGTTCGTCAGGGTGCCGTTTATTTTCTGCCGCAGTGTTTGCTCGTCCAGGCACGGGCTTGTGCATCTCGACAAGCTCCGCGTCCCTCATCGGCCCAATACCGCTCTCCGCCGCGCTGCGCGCCGCTCTGCAATGCACATGCGGCGCGGCGGCCTTGAGATGCTGCCGCTATCTTCCAAATCATTCTGCTCGAACGGCGCATACTGACCCGCACCAATCCATCGATAGGCATCGGCACGCGATGCATTGGCCAACCGAAGCGGTGGCGGCGCCACGCGCCCGGATCGGATGCGGCAACGGTCGGCGGCAAAGCTGTGCGCCCAAACACTGGCCCGAGGCTCCCGGTCCGAGACGCCGGGGAAGCCTTGCGTCACCTGCGCACAAGCCGCCATCGTGGGGCAAGTTCTAACAAAAGTTGGGGTTGATGGGCAAGGAAAAAATTCTGTTGTCAGACATTATATCCTATACGCGCTTGCGCGTGGGCATGTTTTACGCCCATGCCTTGCGTTCCGCAGTGGTTGCCGCGGTAGCTGTCGGATGCGCGGCCAGCCGGCCGGACCACTTTACCGGGACGCTGCAGCCGCAGGGGGGCGCCTGCGATCCGCCCAGTCGTGCCTGGCTGACGCTCACCGACACCCACGTCCATTTCACGCCGCGAGAAGGCGTCATCACCCTGGATGGCAGCCTGGCGGCCGACGGCACCATGCAGGCAGATGCCATTGCCAACGGCATGGATCATACCCCCTATCGCCAGAGTTTCACCGGCCGCCTGATCGGGGATCAGGTCACCGGCACTTACATCACTCCTCGCTGTCGCTACGCAGTCACCCTCTCCGCACCTCACTAGTGGCTCCGCCGGTCGCCGATTTTGCACGATCGAAACCAAGCGCGGTTGGAACAGCGCGGGCAGGCGGAAGAATAAGCTATCGCGAGAGGCCAGGGGCCTCCCCCGCACACGCGAAGAAAAGGATTATGGAACGAAATCGATGAGTTGATTTTTGGTGACTTCGCCGACCAAGGGGCTCTGCCCCCTGGACCCCCGACGGCGTGCCGCCGCTGTCGTACGCGCTGCGCGGCGGGAGTCTTCTGTACGAGTACCGCAGATCTGTTGCTCTGGCCTATCGGCTCGTCGTCAATGCCTGGCGCGGAACAGATAGACTGGGTGGTCCGGGGCCTACGGCCCCGCCGCGCGCAGCACGCCTCCGGCGTGACAGGTACTGGGCCGAGCCCTGGCCTTCAGTTTTTGGGTCGAACTTTCAGCTTCCTGTTGCCACAGCCCCGAATTCCTTATGTTGGCGCTGATGGGCCCGTTCGCGGGAACGGTGACGCCGCGGCCTCGCCTCGAGAGCCGATCATTACGTAACTCGGTATACCGTTCAGGTTGGCGTCTTGCACCCACGTCGCAACGCCCCCACCGCGGCAACAATCATATCGATCCCCTGTGCGTGCCAGCGTTGCACCGCCTTGTGATCCGCACCCAGTACCGTCCCCAGCCGTCGCCACGAATACAAATGACGCTCGGTCACCGGGCTGACCAGGCTGCGAGCCCCGACGATCCGCCGCAGAACATAACGGTTCTTCGGGATCAGGGTGATCCACCCAAGCGCCTCATCCATTCTCGAAATACGTTCCGCAGTCGGAGTAGCCGGCCTGATGCGTCCGCCCTCCCAGCCGTACATCTCCGCCGCCGTATGCACTACATCCAGATGCGCCATGCGAAGCCGCGGCGAGTAGCCGCCTCCGGGTAACGCCAGCAGCGTGGTCCCTGCTTCTTCAAGACGATAGATCACAAATGGCCCATCCACCGTGTCGGGACTCAGGTCCACCCGGTAGGGCTGCGCTGGTACGGTATTCATGATTTGTTCTCCTTATAAAAACACCGGAAACGGGTAGGGGGCCCCCTGCAGCACAGTTCCCGCGGTGATCAGGCCCCAAGTGTCAGGATGGCCGGGCGGTCGGGTCGGCCTATCCGCTGCCTCCTCAGCCATCGCGATTGGTTGCTGCTGTGGCCGGGGCCGCCTGGCGCCGATCCGCCGACCACGCTCAAGGACCGTATTGCGGCCGAGACCCATATCCAGCGCCACGGCGTCCCAGGTCAGGCCAGCCATCCTTAGCGCTCGCATTTGTCCATCGAGGTCCGCCGTCCAAACCACCCGCGCCCGCATTTCGCTGCCTCCAGCATCGGCAAGGATGGTAGTACCACTAACACCGATATGTCAACAATAATAACTGGCGTTGTTAGAGATAATCCCGCACGCTATCCCTATGAGAAGATCACCACCCGCACCGCCGCCTGAAACGGTCGGCACCCGAATTCGTGACCTACGCCGCGCTGGCGGGCTCACGCAGGAACAATTGGCTATCGCATGCGGCGTCAGCCGCAGTGCTGTAGCGCAGTGGGAGACCGACCGTGCAGGCCAGTTGCGCGGCAACATAAGCCGCATCGCGGCCGCGCTCGGCGCCAACGTCGAGTTTCTGCTCGAAGGCGAGCGCCCTCCCTCGGGATTGACCGGGGACGAACTCGCGATGATGCGCCTCTACCGCGCCTGCGATGCGGAAGATCGCGCCTTCCTGTTGCGCACCGCGCGTAAGTTGGCGGAGCCACGTGAGGGCGAGCGTGACCGGAAGGACCTGTAGGTTCCCGGACAAGCAACCTTTATCCCAACCGAAAATGGGGTCTGGGGCTTCGGGCGCTGAGTTAAGCAAGAATGGGAAGGCCAGGGCTCTGCCCTGGACCCGCTGGGGCCTACGGCCTCAGCCCTCCCCTCATTTCACTGATGGTTGAGCCGGGTGGCTTGCCGCGGTCACGTGGTTTCCGATTCGCTGTGTCTCATGCCGTCCACCGGGAGCATGAGCTGTGTCTGGGAGAACCCTTGCAAAGCCGCCGATT
>JAATGE010000591.1 GCA_015654825.1 Rhodospirillales bacterium | reverse complement strand
TGTTGTCGCCCGAGGTGCCTTGCGGCGGCTGCGGTGGCGGCTGCGGCTGGGGCTGCGGCGGCATCGGGAAATTCGGCCGGTTGTTGAAAGCCGGGTTGAAACCGGGATTGGGAAAGCCGGGGTTCATGCCCGGCTGCGGAAATGTCGGCACGGTCGGCGACATCAGGCCGGTCTTGGCGGCGTGGTCGTAGCTCGGCCAGAGCACCTCGTCGCCCTTCGGGCCGCTGACCAGCACGCTGTCGCGGCGGATGGTGCGGATCGTCGCGTCGTCCAGCGCCGCACCTTCCGACAGCACCAGCGGCTTGCCGCCGTCGGGCGCGAAGATCGCCCGCTTGCCGGTGGGCGTGATCATGATGCCGGCCAGCCGCGGCAGGCCGCTGCTGCTCGCGACATGCGTGCCGCCGACGGTTTTCGGCGGCCGGCGCCCGACCGTGAATAGCGGGCGGCCGAGCACCGTGTCGGCCCACTCGCCGGTATCCTTCGCCTCCGCGCCGCTGTCCGCGGCGGCGGCGAGATGCGGCGTGGCGGCGGGCTTGACCGGTGGCGGATCCGGCGTCGGCAGCCATTCCAGCGGCAGGATGACGACCAGCAGCACGCAGGCGCCGTAGAATGGGACGGCCAATGAGCGCCTCACTGCGCGTCATCCTTCGCGCTGCCGACCCGGAAGCCGTACACGGTGAAGCTGGCGTCGAGCGGCAACGGCACGCTGTTGAGGCCGACCGGCGTGGCGGTCAGGTGCAGGTCGTCGACCAGCATGCTGGGCTGCGCCTCCTCGACCGACTTCAGCAGTTTTACCACCACGGGCAGCAGGGCGTTCAACTCCACGCGGACGCCGATGCGGCGATACTGGCCGACCTGGTCCGCCGGCAGCGTCTCGATGCTGGTCAGCTGGGCGGTCGCCGCCGTCGCGAGCTGCTGCACCTGCTCCTGCAGCGCGGCGCCGGCAATGGCGTCCGTGCTGCCGGTGACGGTAGCGCGTGCCGGCGTATGGGCGGCCTGGGCGGCGGTCTGTTTCAGTGCGGGCAGGGTTTCGATCAGGGCGGCCTCGCGCACCGCGCGCTGCCGCAGTTCGGTCAGCCGTGCGGCGCGGGCGCCATACCAGTCGAGCACCGGCGCGACCAGCCCCAGCCACACCGCGAGCACCGCGAACACCGCCAATGCGGCGGCCAGGATATGACCGTTACGGCCGGTCGGAAGTCCCGCCATGTCTATTCCGCCAGCACGGCACTGATGGCGAACACGTCGTTGTGCCCCGCCTCCTGCTTGGTGACGGGCGCGGTGAACGCCGGGTTGCGGATGCGCTCGTCCGCCGACAGCGCGCTGATCAGCTTCGGCGCCGAGGCGGAAAGGCCGGACAACGTGATCTTGCGCTCGCGCATGGTGAA
Organism: Rhodospirillales bacterium; assembly: GCA_015654825.1. Taxonomy (GTDB): domain Bacteria; phylum Pseudomonadota; class Alphaproteobacteria; order Acetobacterales; family Acetobacteraceae; genus CAJCIS01. Next base: position 998 of record JAATGE010000591.1, on the reverse strand, counting down.
TTCGGTCAGGTAGCTGTCGTCGGGCAGGATTTCGGTGACCGCGGCGAGGCCGGCCAGGGCGTCGCCGAGGCGGCGGGTTTCGGTCTCGACCACATCGCCGCCGGCGCCGGCGCCGGCGATCCGGTGCCGCAGTTCGTTGACCATCTGCATCTTCGGCTGCATCGCGTCCAGCCGCCCCTGCGCTGCCGCCAAGTCGAGCGACTGGCGCAGGAACGGACTGACGACCACCAGGGCGGCAAGCCCGCCGAGCACCGCGGCGGCGGTGCGTGGCGACAGGCGCGCAATGCGGGTGGTCCCCGCTTCGTGCGCCAGACGAATGGCGCGCGGTCCCTGGGCGGTCTCGGTTTCGATCAGGCTCGGGGCGCCGCCGCAGCGCGCCAGCACCTCGACCAGCTGCTGCACCTGGGCGCGCGGCACCAGCCGCAGGCGCAGCGCCAGGCGGCCACGGGCGCGATCACGCGATTCCAGCGTGGTGCTCCAATACACCTCGTCGGCGGAAAACGGTGTCAGGCGTTCCATTTCGTAGCCGAGCACGCGCTCCACATCGCGTTCGGCCGCCAGCGGCAGCGTGACGTCGCGCTCCAGCACCACGTCCTGCGGCAGGCGCAGCACCACCGGCTCGCCGCCGGGGCGGCCGGTCAGCGTGGCGCGCAGTGCGACCAGGCCGGGTTCATCGAGGCGCACTTGCGCCAGCCTGGCCTCGGTGCCGCGGCGGCGGCGGGTGAACGAGAGCAGGCCCGGGCCGGCCTGTTCGGCCACCAGCGCATTGCTGTCGGCGCCCGCGCCGCGGCGCAGCGTCTCGGGCACAAGCTCCAGCAGCTGCTGGCGCCACCATGTGAAGAATTCGGCGAGCACATTTCCCCCTGGGGCGTGGGCATGCCCTAGCGTGGCACGGGGGCGGTTGGGAAGGACGTTCCGCCGGGTTGCCCGTTGTTAACCGAAGCGCCAGGACCAGGTGTGGTCAGAAAGGCCAGGGCTCTGCCCTGGACCCGCTGGGG
>JAATGE010000603.1 GCA_015654825.1 Rhodospirillales bacterium | reverse complement strand
GAAGGGCAGCCGCGGCTGCAGATCAACGCGCAGAACTGCGTGCATTGCAAGACTTGCGATATTAAGGACCCTACGCAGAATATTAATTGGGTGACGCCGGAGGGGGGTGGGGGATCGGCTTATCCGGGGGGGATGTAGGAGAGGAAGGAAGGCCAGGGCTCTGCCCTGGACCCGCTGGGGCCGTAGGCCCCAGACCCCGATTTTGTTGGTTCCGAGTACGATATCGATATCGAGGCCACAGGTGTTTCCGAGGCCGTCGGAGCCAAGGTCATCGAAGCGTAATAGGGGAAATCCCTGCCCCGTTTGCTCGCTTTCCCCGGATTACGCTTCGATTGATCCGGGCTACGGCTTGCTGCCCGGCGTCAACTGAAGCCGCCACCTGGTGACCCCGGGCAACAATGGCGTCGGCTCCCCCCTCACCCAAGCCTCATGCCCCGCCAGATAGTACGGCGTCAGCGGATCGCCCGCTTGCCCTACCGGCATTTCGAAAATCCCCTGCGCCTCGTGGCCGGGGCTCACAATCAGGCGTTCCGACGCACCAAAAGCCGGGATTACCACCCGCGGCACCAACTGGTCGCCGGCGACCTCTTCGTCCGGCGGGTCGGTCAGCCAGGATAGGCCCGGGATTACGGCCGCCAGCGGGTGGTGGATGCCGGTGTGGTTGCGGGCGCCCCAGGTGTAACGAGCCGCCTGGCCACCGGCTTGCAAATCGACCTTGTCGGCAAGTTCGCGCAACGCGCTGCCGGTCAGTTCGTCCCAGCTCTTGAACGGAGGCGGTACCAGCGCCGCGGGCCGTTCGGTCAGCAGGCGCACGCAGGGCCGGTCCACCTGGTGCGGCGGCGCATCGGCGCCGAGTGTTGCTGTCAGGCCCGCGTAGATCCGCGTTATCGCGCCGGCGCGGAATTCGCGCACCAGGCGGTACCCGGGCGACTCCGGCACCGCGCGGCCGCCCCAGTCGGCCACCGTCGCGCGCAGGATGGCGATACGGGGCTCGGCCTTGTTGGCATCGATCGCCGCCAGCATGATCTGCTGCCACGGGTCGAGCGCATGCGCACGAACCTCGTTGGCGATTGCCAGCATATCCGTCTCGGCGAACTTTTCGCGAGCGAACAGATCGTCATGGATTGCGCGCGCCCGCGCGGGGCCCGCGTAGCCGCCATCGCCCAGCGTCGCCAGTGCGGCACCCCCCACCATGCGGGCGTTGGCCGACCACAGGCGCCCGTCCGGCGGATCAACGATTTCCGGTATTTCGGCCGGGGCAAGATAGCCGCGCCAGCCCACCGTGCCGTCGGCCCAGGAATGCGGCAGCCCGTCATTCAGACCCACGCGACGCGGAATTTGCCCGATGACGGTCCAGGCAATGTGCCCGTCGCTGTCGCCGACGACAAAATTCTGCTGCGGCAGGCCGGCCGAATGCGCCGCGTCCAGCGCCTCGCGCACGTTACGCGCCTGTTCCAGGCCGGAAAATCCCTCGGTGCGCACGGCGTTTTCGTCGTCCGCCACCCAGCGCCAGGCGACCGGCCGGCCGGTCGCATCGCGGCCGGTGATCGGCCCCCAGATCGTGTCGTGAACGGAAAAATCCTCGCAGCCGCCGTGCGCCACACAGATTTTCTCGACATGCGTCTCGATCTTGCGCGGCCCGTCCGGCGTCCTGTAGCTGTCCGCATCGCCCGGCAGCGTTTCGATCACCACGGCGTCGCCGGTTTCGATGTAGCTGTTGGTGAACGCCCAGGCGATATGCGTGTTGCTGCCGACCACGGCAAACGGCGTGCCGGGCAGCGTTACGCCGACGATATCGAGTGAACCCGGTATTTTCATCCGCGCGCGAAACCAGATGTGCGGCACGCGCAGCGCCAGGTGCATGTCGTTCTCGACGATCGCCGCCCCTGTCGTGCTGAGGCTGCCGGCGACCGCGAAATTGTTCGATCCCGGCGTTTCCTTCGCTTCGCCCGGATGCGCGGCGCCGGCGGCGGGCGCCAGCGCCGTCGGCATCGGCGGCTCCGGCAAATGCGAGCCGTCCAGCGGCGCATCCTCGGGCGAGCCATGCGGATACAGGAAATCCGCCATCACCGGCCCGAGCGCCGTGCGCGCCGCCTGCGCCTGCAATTGGTCGGTCGCGTCGCTGTCCTGCAAATCGAAATACATGGCGAACGTTACGAGGGCGGTATCCGCCTCGGTCCAGGGAAGCGGCGCCACACGCAGCAGGCTGTATTCCCATGGCGCATGGGCCAGCGCGGCGAGGCCCGCGTTCACGCCGGCGGTGTAGGCTTGCACGAGGGCTTTTTGCGCATCGGGCATTTTTGCCAATGCCTGTTCGGCACGGGCGCGAAACCGATGCAGCCGCCGCGTGCGGTCGCCGGGCAGCCCGGCCGCCCCGACCAGTGCCGACAATTCCCCGGCACCGACGCGGCGCAGCAGATCCATCTGGAAAAAACGGTCCTGCGCGTGGACGAAGCCCAGCGCACGCGCCAGATCGATCCGGTTGGCGGCAGTCAGCGTCGGCACGCCGGCGGCGTCGCGCTCAATGGTGACGGGCGTCGCCAGGCCGGCGAGTACTACGGAGCCTTGCAGCGCCGGGCGGCTGCGCTCCATGACCCAGGTGCCGTAGCCAAGTACGCCGCCGCCCGCCACGAGAACGATCGCGCCTAGCCCCAGGGCGCCACGACGAACCCAACCCACAATGTTACCTCCCGGTTGAACGGGAGCGTAGCTGGGAGAAGGAAGGCAAGGAAGGCAAGGAAGGCTAGGGGCTCTGCCCCTAGGACCCCGCTGGGGCCAGTAGGCCCCAGACCCCATTTAATAAGGAATTGTTGGGGGGAACGGCGAAGCCTGAAGAGTCCAGAATCAGGTACTGGCTTCGCCGTTCCCCCCAATGAAGG
>JAATGE010000177.1 GCA_015654825.1 Rhodospirillales bacterium | reverse complement strand
GACAGGCGACAACCGTATCACCGCGGCCGCAATTGCCACGGAAGCAGGTGTGGACGACTTCATTGCGGAGGCAACCCCGCAGGACAAGCTCAACTACATCAGGAAAACACAGGCGGAAGGCCGTATGGTCGCCATGTGCGGCGACGGCACGAATGACGCGCCGGCGCTTGCGCAGGCCGATGTCGGTGTCGCCATGCAGACCGGCACGCAGGCTGCCCGCGAGGCCGGCAACATGGTCGATCTGGACAGCGATCCGACGAAGCTGATCGAAATCGTCGAAATCGGCAAGCAGCTGCTGATCACCCGCGGCGCGCTGACTACGTTCTCGATCGCCAACGACATCAGCAAGTATTTTGCGATCCTGCCGGCGATCTTCGTCGCGACCTACCCCGAACTGCGGGCGCTCAACATCATGCGCCTGTCCACGCCGCAGAGCGCCATCATGTCGGCGGTGATCTTCAATGCGATCATCATCGTCCTGCTGGTGCCGCTTGCCCTGCGCGGCGTGAAATTCCGTGCCGTCGGCGCCTCCGCGCTGCTGCAGCGCAACCTCATGGTCTATGGCGTCGGCGGCATCATCGCGCCGTTCATCGGCATCAAGCTGATCGACATGGTGCTCACTGCCTTCCACATCTTTGTCTAGGGAATACGAAAATGCTGTCGCAGCTGCGGCCTGCGATTACGCTGATCGCGCTGTTCACGTTGCTCACCGGTGCCATCCTGCCCCCGTTGTTCGTGCAGATCGGTTCGCTTGCTTTTCCGTTCCAGGCAGGTGGCAGCCTGGTGCAGAAGGATGGCAAGATCGTCGGCTCGGCGATCATCGGCCAGAATTTTGCGAGTCCCAAATACTTCTGGGGCCGCCCTTCGGCACTGACCGGTACCGATCCGAAGGACTCCAGCAAACATATCGCCACGCCCTATGACGCGAGCGAATCCGGCGCCTCCAACCTGGCACCGACGTCGCAGGCGCTAGTCGATCGCGTGAAGGGTGACATTCCGAAATATGGCACCCTGCCGGTGCCGGCCGACGCCGTTACCAGTTCGGGCAGCGGCCTCGATCCCGACATCTCCCCGGAAAACGCCGCCCGCCAGGTGGCGCGCGTTGCCGCCGCTCGCGGCGTCGCCGCGGACAAGGTGGCGGACCTGGTGGCGTCGCACACCCATGGCCTGATGTTCGGTGTACTTGGTGCGCCGCACGTCAACGTTCTGGAACTGAACATGGCGCTGGACGATGCGATGCCGGCGCCTGCCCCGACGGCACCCGCGCCGGCGCCGGCCGCCACCAAGGCGCCGTCCTAGGCCGTAGCGCCCGCCTGCAGGGCGCGGAGCACCAATTCGTGTGATGCATTGCTCCAGATCCCATATTCACAGATGGGATCTGGAGCTGTCCTCGCTCTTGGGCGCGGGGCGCAGGCCCCACACCGGCAACCTTAAACGGGCAACCTTCTCGCTAAATTGGGCGATTGTTGCGACGAACTCCGCCTTGACCAAGGCGGATCTGGAGATCCGCGATGTCGTTTGGCTATCGTTATACTCTGAATTTCCAGGAGGGGGCATGCCAGGAGGGCGGACGCTGGCTGGTCCGCTTTCTCGGCATTCCCGAAGCTTTGGTGGAGGCTGAGACACCGGCGCAGGCGCGCGCGAGCGCGCCGGAATGTCTGATTTCGGCGCTGATGGATATCATGCGGGCGGACCGGGCGTTGCCGCGCGACCGCGTGCCGCAGGGTGCCGGGGGCCAAGTGACGCTGCCCTCGTTGGTCATCGCCAAGCTCGCCGTCTACCAGCGAATGCACGAGAAACACTGGACGCGCGCGAAACTGGCGGCGGAACTGGGTGTGCACGAGAACGCGGTGCGGCGATTGCTCGACCTTCGGCACAACTCGCATTTTTGGGTCATCGACGAGGCGCTGGCGAAAATGAACAGCAGTCTGCAGATCGACGTGCCGAGCCTGCACCCGCATCGCCACGCCGCCTGAGGCACTGACATTCCGCCCTGCGACCAGTCGGGCGTGGGGTGGATTGTTCCAACCGGCGGTCCCGCGCTAGAGCGGCCCCACGCTGACTGGAAACACTCCAGCTTTCATCACGCCGCTCTAGCTACTTGTTTTGGCGAGCATTTTTATCAGCCCGCCCGGTCGCTTGCTCGGCCGCGATTCCAGTCAGGCTGATAATGCTCTAATGTCGCAACTATGAACGAAGTAGAAGAAGGCCGCCCGGATCCGGATGCGCTGCTCGCGGCATTGGAACCGGAAGACCGGCGCGGGCGCCTGAAGATCTTCCTGGGGTCGGCCCCGGGCGTCGGCAAGACGTACGAAATGCTGGTGCAGGCCCGCCGGCGCCTGGCCGAGGGCACCGATGTCGTCGCCGGCATCATCGAAACCCACGGCAGGGCGGAAACCGGCGCGCAAATAGCCAGTCTGCCGGTGCTGCCGCGCCGCATGATCACCTATCGGGGCCGCGAGCTCGAGGAATTCGATCTCGACGGCGCGCTGGCACGCCGTCCCGGGCTGCTGCTGGTCGACGAACTCGCCCACACCAACGTGCCCGGCAGCCGCCACGCGAAGCGCTGGGAGGATGTGGCGGACATCCTGGCCGCCGGCATCTCGGTCTGGGCGACGCTGAACGTGCAGCACCTGGAGAGCCTCAACGACGACGTCGCGCGGATCACCGGCGTGCGCCCGACGGAAACCCTGCCGGACCGCGTGCTGGACCTGGCCGACGAGATCGAAGTGGTCGATCTGTCGCCGGCCGACCTGCGGCGCCGGCTACAGGAAGGCAAGATCTACCGCGCCGACAACGCAAGCCGCGCGCTGGAGGGGTTCTTCCGTGAGGGCAACCTGACGGCGCTGCGGGAAATCGCGCTGCGCCGGGCCGCGGCGCACGTCGACACCCACATGCGCGACTGGATGCGCCGCAGCGGTGTGCGTGGCCCGTGGCCGGCCTCCGACAGCCTGGTCGCCCTGGTCGGCCCCGACAGCTCGGCCGACGCGGTGGTGCGCCGTGCCAAGCGGCTGGCCGATGCGTTGCGCGCGCCGTGGAGCGCCGTGCACGTCGAGCGTGCCACCGAGGGCGAGGCGGCCGCGCGTGCCGTGCGCCGCCCGTTGGCTTTGGCCGCCCAGCTTGGCGCCGATATCGAGGTGCGGCCGGTGCAGGGTGCCGACCTGGTTACTGCCCTGCTCGACGCGGCGCGGGCACGCAACGCGACGCATCTGGTGATCGGCCGGGGGCATTCATCGCTGTGGCGGCGGCTGTTGGGCCGTACCCTCAGCATCCAGCTGATGAACCGCGCGCCGGATTTCGTGCTTCACGTGGTCCCGATCCCGGCCTCGCCGGCAAAGCCGCCGCCGCGGGCGAGAGTGAAACAACCAGGCTGGCTGCCATGGGCGGCGCCGGTGCTTCTGGTCGCCGTTGTCAGTAGCGCCGGGGTGTTCGCGCCGGGCGTATTGCCGGCGGAAGCGGCCAATATGGTCTACCTCGCGGTCGTGGTCGGCATCGCCGCGCTGTGGGGCACCGGCCCGGCGCTGCTGGCGGCGGGGCTCGGCGTGTTCGCCTGGGACTTTTTCTTCGTCCAGCCGATCTACACGGTGACGATCGAACGGCCCGCCGACCTGGTGACGGCCGCGGTCTTTGCCGCGGTGGGCGTCCTGACCGGCAGCCTGGCCGGCCGCGCACGCGCCGAGGCACGTGCCGCGGGCGGCCGCGTCGCCGGGCTGCGCCGCATCACTACCTTCAGCCGCAAGCTCAACGCGCCGGCCACCGAGCCGGACCTGCTGGCCGAAATTGCCCGGCTGGCGGCGTCGGTCGCCCGGCGCGCACTGGTGCTGACCGGCGATGACACCGAGCTGATGATAGCCGCCACCGAACCGGCGACCGAAACCCTCGACGAGGGCGCCTGGGCCGCGGCCCGTTGGGCGTTCCAGCACGGCGAGCCGACCGGGCAGGGCAGCAGCACGCTGCCCTCGACCGCGTGGCGGTTCATGCCGCTACAGACCGTGCGTGGCCGGCTGGGCGTGCTCGGGGTGCGCAGCGACGTGGAGTTGGACTCGGCCGAGCTGCAAGCCATGGAAGCGCTGGTCGACCAATCCGCGGTGGCGCTGGAGCGCGTGCGCCTGGCGGCCGACGCGGCCCGTGCCGCCGCGTCGGAGGATACCCAGCGCCTGCGCACCGCCCTGCTGGCCTCGCTGGGGCACGATCTGCGCACGCCGCTGGCGGGCATCCAGGGCGCCGCCGGCACGCTGCGAACGGCCTGGGATAGCCTGACGCCGGAGACGCGCGCCGACCTGCTGGCCAGTATCGAGCAGGATGTCGGGCGCATGGCGCGCTTCCTTGCCAACATCACCGACCTGACGCGGCTGGAAAGCGGGCAGATCCGGCCGCGCCTGACGGCGGTGCCGGTGGCCGAAGTGGTGGAGGCGGCGATCGCCCGGCTGACCGACCCGCTGCATGTCACCACGTTCGTGACGCCCGGTATCAATGTGCGCGCCGACGCCGCGCTGCTCGAGCAGGTGCTGTTCAACGTGCTGGACAACGCGGTGAAATACTCGCCGCATGGCGCCTTCGTGCGCGTGCGCGCCGAGGCGGTGGGCGGCGATGTCATGATTTCCGTGACCGACGAAGGTGTCGGCATTCCGCTGGAGGACCTGCCGCACGTGTTCGACAGCTTTTTTCGTGTTCGGCGCGGCGACCGGACCGCGCCGGGCACGGGGCTCGGGCTGGCGATCGCGCGCGGGCTGGTGGAGGCGATGGGCGGACGGATCGACGCGCAAAGCCCAAGCCCGGACGCGCCGCGGATCGGGTTTCCGGGCTCGGTTGTTACCGTTCGGCTGCCGGCGGCGGCGATATGAGTAGCCAAGTAAGGCCAGGGGCTCTGCCCCTGCACCAAGCTGGGGCCGTAGGCCCCAGACCCCATTTTATTTTTGTTCCGAGTCTGATACCGACAGCGAGTTCGATCGGGTGGAGCGTTAGCCTGATATATTGCCCGCTATAGGCAGCTTGTCGTCGGCAGTTGGCGAGATCGCAATGCTTTTGCATACCGCAATCGGTGTCGTGTTATTCCTGGTAGGCCTCGTCTACCTAAATGTGCTGGACGTCCGGCGCCTCCAGGTCCGTGCCCGGATTCTGGTAATTGCTGACCCAACCTCCGAGGTTTATCGGCGCAACCTGCCGGGAAAACCACTTGGTATCGCTGGGATAACGGAGTGTCGGATCGGTGGTCGACGCGCACCTTCGGCGTGTGGTCGGCCTGGCGCGCGCTCTATGGCTGTATCTCGGGCGCAGTCATGGCTGTGGTTTTTCACACACTTGGCCAACACTCCGAACCAATTGTCATGATGATTGGCCTTTCCCCGATTTTTGTTTTCTGGCCGCGCGAAGCTCTGAAAAGGACGAAAGGCGACCTCGCCGTTGCTAAGCTGTTGCATGGTGAGGCGGCGCTTCGAGCAGCGCTTGGTCATCAGCCGGAGGCTACAAGTGAAACTGCACTTTGAAAATGAAATGGGGTCTGGGGACTTGTCCCCAGCGGGGTTTGGGGCAGCGCCCCAACCTTTCCTTTCCCTTGCTGTCTTGCCGGCCGCGCTGGTCCCATGAACGCCACCCCGCCCACCGCGCGCATCCTGGTGGTGGATGACGAGCCGCAGATCCATCGCTTTCTCCGCCCTGCGCTGGAGGCCGCGGGCTACGATGTAGAGCGGGCGGATACCGCCACGGAAGGCCTGCGCCTTGCGGCCAGCCGGGCGCCCGATCTGGTGCTGCTCGACCTCGGCCTGCCCGATATGGACGGGCAGGAGGTGCTGGCCCGCCTGCGCGGCTTCAGCCCGGTGCCGGTGATCGTGCTTTCCGCGCGCGACCGGGAGGCCGACAAGATCGCCGCCCTGGACCGGGGCGCCGACGACTATGTCGAAAAGCCGTTCAGCGTCGGTGAGTTAATGGCGCGGATCCGCACGGCGCTAAGGCATCGCCGCACGCAGGACGGGGTGGCCGAAATACTGCGTTTCGACGGGTTGGAAATCGATTTCGCGCGGCGGCTGGCGCATGTCGACGGCGCGCCGCTGGCGCTGAGCCGGCGCGAGTGGGCGCTGCTGTCCCTGCTGGCACGCAACGGCGGGCGCGTGCTGACGCACCGCCAGCTGCTGACCGCCGTATGGGGTCCGGCGCACGCCGACGACGTGCAGTATCTGCGGGTCTATGTCGGCCAGATCCGCCAGAAACTGGGCGCGGCGTCGCGGTTGATCACGACCGAGCCGGGTGTCGGCTACCGCATGGCGGAGTCGGGCGATGCCGACCAGCCAGCCGGCGCACCGACCGCCTGAAACACGGAAGCTGCGGTCTGGGGCAAAGGCCAGGGCTCTGAGTTTGTGATTTTTTGCCAGTCCGTCTTCAGCTGTGGGCAACCGGCAAAAAAGCGCGTTTTTCGGCTGTTTTTTGGGGCCTTTGGGCTAGCTAGTGCCGCCGTAACCCGTCACGCCCGGTTTAGCTCGGCCGTTTCCGCAAGTTGTATCTGCTGCCGGTCAAAAATTCACAGGCTCTCTGCCCTGGACCCGTCACGCCGGCGGCGTGCTACGCACGACGGGGCCAGTAGGCCCCAGACCCCATTTTTCTGTTCCGAGCCTGGCATCGGCTGAGAGCCGATAGGCCAGACCCACGGGTTCGCGAGATTGGTACAGAAGATTCCCGCCGCGCAGCGCTAACGACATCGGCGGCACGCCGTCTTGGGTCCAGCAACTGTCTTGTTTGTTTCGGGAGTTGGGTCCGCCCTTGGTGCAGCGTGCCACCGTGCTCAGCGCCGTCAATGACGCTGCGCGCCGCTCCGCGGTGGCCTTCGGCCATCATTGACAGCGCCTGCGCGCGGTGG
>JAATGE010000112.1 GCA_015654825.1 Rhodospirillales bacterium | reverse complement strand
GGCCGGCTTTTCGACGCCGAAAATCGAGAAGAAGCTGTCGCTGCGGGCTTCGGTGACTGGCGAGATCGTGCTGGAGAACGTGGATATTCCCGAGGAGAACCTGCTGCCGCATGTTGCCGGCCTGAAAGGTCCGTTCGGCTGCCTGAACCGCGCGCGGTATGGCATTGCCTGGGGTGCGATGGGTGCCGCGGAAGCATGTTTCTCGGCGGCACGCAGCTACACGCTGGACCGGAAACAGTTCGGCCGCCCGCTCGCCGCGACGCAGCTGGTGCAGAAGAAGCTCGCCGATATGGCAACGGAAATCGCGTTGGGCCTGCAGGGCGCGCTGCGCGTCGGCCGCCTGTTCGACGCGGGCGAGGTAGTGCCCGACATGATCTCTCTGGTAAAACGCAACAACTGCGGCAAGGCGCTGGATATCGCCCGCCAGGCGCGCGACATGCACGGCGGCAACGGCATTTCCGCCGAATTCCACGTCATCCGCCATGCCGCGAACCTGGAGACGGTCAACACCTACGAAGGGACCCACGACATCCATGCCCTGATCCTCGGGCGCGCGATCACCGGCATTCAGGCGTTTTCCTGAGCGGGCACGTTTGATCTGTCGCAAGGCGCATGTGCCAAGGTCGGATTTACCCGGGCTATCGGGCGGCGATGTGCTGATCGCCGCCGGCATGAGAAACCACCGCGGAGGATAGCGTGAAAACCGATCGGCTGATGACCCCGGATGACGTTGAGGCGGCGGCGCGTCAGGTCGGCGCGGAGCGCTACCATATTCACCACCCGTTCCATCGCCTGCTGCATGGCGGCAAGCTTTCGCGCGGCCAGGTGCAGGCCTGGGCGCTGAACCGCTATTACTACCAGGCGATGATACCGGTGAAGGACGCGAGCCTGCTGGCGCGTCTGCCGGATGTGGAGGACCGCCGCGAATGGCGGCGCCGCATCGTCGACCATGACGGCGACGCGGGCAGCATCGGCGGCGTCGGGCGGTGGCTGAAGCTGGCGGAGAATGTCGGGCTCGACCCCGAGTATGTGCGCTCCACGGCGGGTATCCTGCCGGGCACGCGATTTGCGGTGGATGCGTATGTACATTTCGTACGTGAAAAGAGCCTGGTGGAGGCGGTGGCCTCGTCGCTGACCGAGCTGTTCTCGCCGGGCATCATCGCGGAGCGCGTTTCGGGGATGCTGGCGAACTACGATTGGATCCACGAGGATACGTTGGCGTATTTCAAGCCGCGGCTGACGCAGGCGCCGCAGGACAGTGTTTGGGCACTGGCCTACGTGAAGCAGCACGCCCGGACGGCGGAGCAGCAGCAGGCGGTGCTGGGCGCGCTGCGGTTCAAATGCGATGTTCTGTGGGCACAGCTGGATGCGCTGCATTTTGCATATGTCGAGCCCGGGCTGGTTTCGCCGGGGGCTTTTGTGCCGGCGTAGCAAGGCCAGGGCGCGGCCCCGCAATGCCGCCGGGCACAAGTTCGCACAACCCATTCGTTGCGGCGAACGCCGAAGCCGGAAGCCGCGCGGGCACCTCGTCAAGGGGCCGCCCGCACGGCCTTCAGGAAGGTGCCGTATGTCGTGATCGCGAGTAGCCGGCGCCCGATCCGCGCGCACCGTACATCCAAAGGTCCGATCTGCATCGGCAGCCCGACCCCGCGGTAGGCCTCGATCAGGTGCGAGAGAAATTCCGCCGCTTCGATCTGCTGGACGATCGGGTGGTAATCGGGCCCGGCCGGTTCCGCGACGGGACGGCGACATGTACGAGGCGACGATCGATCCGATGCGGTATTTGTACGATCGTCTCTCTCCCGGTTGCTACGTGATCGTCGACGACTACTATGTTGTCACAGGCTGTCGGCGGGCGGTGCGGAATTTTTGCGCGAGCCGCACGATTTTCCCGGTGTTGGTCGATATCGATGGCGTCGGCGTCTATTTCTGCAAATAGGCCGCTATGTCGGCGAACAATCGCGCGGCGGGCGTTGGCCGAGCGACAGGCGCAGTTCCGGCGCCAGCAGGTCGCGGGAAGTGGCGCTGCGATTTTGTATCAGATTTTCTCGACCAGCTCGCCGGCCCGGGCCGCGATCCGAATTGCCGGCCGCTCCACCAGCCGCGTCGCCAACGCCGCGGCACCGACCGCCACCGGTAAGTACACCAGCAACGCCAGCAGCGCCGCCGGGCCAATCCCCGCCCCGCTGCCGACCGCCGCCAGAAAAACGCCGCAGCCCACCGAAAGCAGCAACGGCACGTGCAACAAATAGAGTGGAAACGAGATCGCGCCGAGGAATTGCGGTAGTCTGAAACTGAGCGCGCCGCGCAAAGCCGGCCAGGTTTCCACCAATAGGAGGAGCAATATGGCGCCTGCGCCGTGCAAGGAAGCCACGCCATTCATCCGGATGAATCCCGCCAGGCCCGGCCAGTGGCTATTCATTGAACCGGCTGGCGCAAATGCAACGAGTTTGTCCCACCATGGTCCACGCGCCAGGCTGAATGGTACCGTGCCCAGAAACAGCGCCGCCAGTAGCGCGGTCCATCGCAACGAAGAGGCGGAAACGGACTTTTCCAGCCGTCGCACGTCCAGCAGATAGATCGCCGCACCGTACAGCATCAGCGAGAGATAAAGCCGGTAGCAAAGCGCGCCGGCAGCGAGCATGGCCAATCCCGCTGCCGGGCGCGTGCCGCCGAACCGGGCGCCCCATCGGCCAACGCGAAACAAACCGATCAATGCGAGCGAACCGGCGAATTCGATTTGCATGGTCCATAGCGTGCTGTCGTACGTGGTCGCGAACGACCAGGGCCCAATCAGGCTGCCGTACACCCCTTCGCGCAACGCGTCGAGCAGGCGCGGCCCGTGCGCCAACTGGCTGTCGAGCCATGTTCCATGCCACAGCGAGGCAACTTCATGATTGAAGGTGAGCCCGCCGGCCAGCAGCGCCCAGCTGAACAGGGTTGCGACAAGGATCGGCAATCCCAGTCGTACCGCGCGCTTTACCGCCAGCGCGGCCGCCCCCAGCCGTGCACCCGAAAATGCATGCGCGAGCACGAAGCCGCTCAGTACCAGGAACGCGCAGACCGAGAAATTCGTGCCCGCTACCGGCAGCAACAGCGGCCATGCCGACACCGCAATGTCCCAGCCGGCATGGCTGTCCGCGGGCGCGCCGGAGTAAAGCGCGAAATCGCAAGCGATCACCGTGTGACCGAGCATTACGTTCAACGCGGCGATGCCGCGCAGCCCATCCAGGTGCCTATAGCGGTCCTGCATCCGATGATCCGGCGCCGCGCCGGCTGTCGCGTGCGTGGACTACTGATCGTAGGTCACGAGGGCTCCAGCGTGAGGTCGAGCTGGGCGCGTCCATCGAGGAACGTCAGCTCGATCAGCGCCGCCGCGGCCGGTACCACCGCGCCCACGTCGCGCAACAATCTTATGCCGGCCGCCATCGTGCCGCCGGTGGCGACCAGGTCGTCGACCACCACGACTCGCTGGCCTGGCGCAACCGCGTCCGCCTGGATCTCGATGCGGTCCGCGCCGTATTCCAGCCCGTACTCGAGCCCGATGGTCAGGCCCGGCAGCTTCCCGGTCTTGCGCAGCATGATGAAGCCGCAGCCGAGTTTGAGTGCCAGCGGCGCGGCAATCAGAAAGCCGCGGCTTTCAATCCCCGCCAGCAGCTCGGGCCGATGCGGACGCACCGCGTCCGCCATGCGGTCCATCGCCACTGACCACGCCTCCGCATGTCGCAACAGCGTAGAAATGTCGTAGAACAGGATGCCCGGTTTCGGAAAATCCGGCACCGACCTGATGTGATCCTTCAAGTCCACGGCAACGCCCCCCAGCCTATGGACGCGCATCTTTAGAGCGTATCGGCGGGTCGGCAAGACGGCGTGCAGCGGCCGACGTTAGCGCCGCGCGGCGGGAGTGTCCTGTACCGCAATCTTGCAAAACGTCGGATTCAGCCGTCGGGCTCGCTGGTGGGGCGAGGCTCGGGACAGATGAAATGGGGTCTGGGAACTTGTCTCCAGCGGCGCCCAGGGGCAGAGCCCCATTGGCACTAAGTTAAGGTCAGAAAGGCCAGGGCTCTGCCCTGTACCCGCTGGGGCCTGAGGCCCCAGACCCCCCATAGCGCTGCGCGGCTTTTTCATCGGCGCCCCGGCGAAGCTGTGCAAGCCATGGATTTTCTGGCTTCGCCGTTCCCCCCATTGAATGGGGTCTGGGGCCTACTGGCCCCAGCGGGGTCCAGCAACTGTCTTGTTTGTTTCGGGAGTTGGGTCCGCCCTTGGTGCAGCGTGCCACCGTGCTCAGCGCCGTCAATGACGCTGCGCGCCGCTCCGCGGTGGCCTTCGGCCATCATTGACAGCGCCTGCGCGCGGTGG
>JAATGE010000179.1 GCA_015654825.1 Rhodospirillales bacterium | reverse complement strand
CGCCGCCGATCGCGCGGTCACGCCGGCGACGAAAAACTCAGCCAAACGATCTTGCTGCTTTTCTGTTAGCCTACAACGACTTACATGCATTTCACCATCCTAGATCCTTGGCGGATCTGGGACAGCCCCAAAACTTTTGTGCATTTGTTCCTGGTGCGACGACTTGGCTTGTACCTCTCACGGCTTGCCTTGATCTTTCTGCGTTACACAGGATACTCGGTCGCGTAACGCTCCCTTTGGACTATGCCGCGATGCCGCCATACGAGTTGGGACGCAGGCCCCTGCTGGCGGGTGCCGCCGCCGCGCTCGCCGCTTCGCGGGCGCGCGGCGCGCACAGCGTCGATCTTGGGCTGCCGGTGCGGCCGGCTACGCGGCAGCTCACCACCGCATTTCCGCAAAAGGGGCGGATGATCCTGCAGCGCGGCATGGCGCCGCTGCTGGAAACGCCGTTTTCGGTGTTCGACCAGGGGGTCTTTACGCCCAACGACGCGTTCTATGTCCGCTGGCACTGGGGGGTGTTCCCGACCGCGATCGACGCGGATACGTTCCGGCTGACGGTGCGGGGCAAGGTCGCGCGGCCGCAGTCGCTGTCACTAAGCGACCTGGTGCGCGGGCTGCCGCAAGTGGAGTTGGCGGCGGTGAACCAATGCTCCGGCAATTCGCGCGGTTTCGTGCAGCCCGCGGTTCCGGGGGCGCAATGGAGCAACGGCGCCATGGGCAACGCGCTGTGGCGCGGCGTGCGGCTGAAGGATGTGCTGGACCGCGCCGGCGTGCAGCCGGGTGCAGTCGCGGTGCGCTTTACCGGCCTGGACGAAGCCGCGCTGCCGGATTCGCCGCGGTTTCATAAATCGTTGTCGCTGGACCATGCACGCGACGGCGACGTGATGATCGCGACCGGCTTGAACGGCGCCGACCTGCCGCTGCTGAACGGATTTCCGGCGCGGCTCGTGGTGCCCGGGTGGTACGCGACTTACTGGCTGAAGATGCTGAGCGATATCGAGGTGCTGGGCGCCGCGGACGACAATTACTGGATGGCAACGGCGTACCGCATTCCGGATACGCCGGATGGCGGCATTGCCCCTGGCAGCAAGGGATTTCCGACACGCCCGATCGGGGCGATGGTGCCGCGGAGTTTCTTCACCAACCCGCCGGGGCCCGGCGCCGTCGCGGCGGGGGCGCCGCTGGCGCTGCGGGGCATTGCGTTCGGCGGCGATCGGGGCGTGGCGCAGGTGGATATTTCGACCGATGACGGCGCGCAGTGGCGGCCGGCGAGCCTTGGCCCGGATCAGGGTCGTTTCGGCTTTCGCCGGTGGAGCGCCACCATCACCCCGGTGCGCGGGCGCAACGTGGTGGCCGTGCGATGCACCAACTCGGCGGGGCTGGCGCAGCCGGTGCACAGCGTGTGGAACCCGGGCGGCTATATGCGCAACGGCATCGAGCAGATCACGCTGGAAGCGGCGGCGTGATGCGCGCCTTTGCCTGGCTGCTGCTGCTGGCTGGGGCACCGGCGTGGGGGGCGCCGGTGGCGCTGCCGCGCAGCGTCAATGTGACGCTGCCGGACAGCAGCATCAACCTGCCGGACGGACCAGGGCGCGACGTGGTGCTGTATAATTGCCTGGCCTGCCACTCGGCCGATTTCATTGCGCAGCAGCCGCTTCAACCGGCTTCGGTGTGGGAAGCGGAAGTGACCAAGATGCGAAAGATCATGAAGGCGCCGGTCAGCGACGCCGATGCCAAGACGATTGTTGCGTATCTGGCTGCGGTTAAGGGCGCGCGGTAGCGCGCCGTTCCCCGCAAATAAACGGGGTTTGGGGCCTACTGGCCCCGGCGGGGTCCTGGGGCAGAGCCCCATAGGCGCCAGGATAAGCGAGAGAATTGAAGGCCAGGGCGCTGCCCTGGACCCGCTGGGGCCTGAGGCCCCAGACCCCCGTTCATGGGGGGGAACGGCGAAGGCTGAAATTCATATGGGTAATGGCTTCGCCGGAGACGATGAAAAGCCGCGCAGCGGTAATTGGGGTCTGGGGCCTACTGGCCCCGTCGTGCGCAGCACGCCTTCGGCGTGACGGGTCCAGGGCCGAGCCCTGGCCTTCTACCTACGAACCCCGGTTGGCCAGGATCAAGGCAAGCAGCAGCAGCACTGAACCGCTGAAAGCGCGGAGCGCGGTTGCCGGATCGCCGGCGATCAGCAGGCCGGCTGAGCTCAGGCTGCCGGCGCCGCTGATCGCGAGCAGGGCCAGGCGGACCGAATGGTAGCGCGGTGGGCGGGTTGCGCTTTGGGCAACCGGCGCGGCGCTTCTGGGGGAGGCAAAGGCGGCAATATCCATGGCTGCTTTTTCCTAGATGGCCGATTCCACGGCCGCTCACACTATGCCACAAAGGTATGTATCAAATTTATAGAAAACGCCAGCTAAAATTTGACTGTACCCTGGTTCATGGCTCAACTTTTCGCCGGGCCCGCCATAAATCTGTTTCGGGCCGTGGCCGGGGATCGGGCGCGACTTCAGGCTTGCTGCCGCAGCCATGCTTCCAGACGGCGTTCGGCGCCGGGCTGCGCCAGATCGAGCGCCGGCGGCGCCTCGGCCAGGACCGCGCCGCCAAGCTGGGCGGCGCGTTCGGCGACGTTGTGGAACAGGCGGGGCTCGGCGCGGAGAACCAGCAGGCGCTGGCCGGCACGCAGCGCTTCCAGCGCGCGGCCGGTGGCCTCGCCGCAATCGAGCACGTGGGGCGGCGGCGGCTGTCCTGAAGCCGCCGCGACCAGGGCCTGCCACCAGCCGACGCCGGCATAGACGGCGGCGGCGGGGCCCGACAGCAGCGTGACCGCAAGGCCCGGCGCCAGCGCCGCGCGCGCCTGTTCCAGCCCGTGCACCATCACCGCCGGCGGCAGCTTCATGCTTGACCTTCAAGCCCCTACAGGCTTTGTCTTCAATACGGTTTGAAGCAGGGCCTTACAAAACAGGGAGCCGTCATGTCGGGTACCGCCGGGCCGGACGAGGCAGCAAGGCTGGAAGTGGCACTTGATCGCATTGCCCGCGCGGCGCGCCGCCCGCCGCCCGCCGCCTTGCACAGCGCCCCACCGCTTGCCACAACCCCGGCCGAGGCCGCCCCCAGTTCGGAGGTGGCCGCCAGGCTCGATGCGCTGATCGCCGATCTGCGCGCCGTGCTGGGCACTCAGGGATAAACCTCGAAAGGGCCGTTCCGTGGCGCAGGTCACCATTCGCATCAACGGCTACGCCTACATGGTGGGCTGCGACGACGGCCAGGAGGCGCACCTGCAGAGCATGGCGGCCGCGGTCGAGGAGCGCATCAACAGCATCAAGGCGCTGGGCGGCCAAAGCGGCGAGGCCCGGCTGCTGGTGCTGGCGGCCCTGCTGATGGCCGACGAGCTGCACGATCAGAGCGTGCTGCTGGAGCGCCTGAAGGCCGAGTTGCACCGTCCGGCGCCCACCGACACCGAATCCCGCCGTCGCCTGGCGCGCCTGGCCGACAAGGCCGAGCAGATCGCGTCGGGCCTGGAAGGATAAGCCGCCCACCCGCCATCGCGACACGGCCGGCGCACGGGAAGCGGCGCCCGATGGCCCAGGGCGGGGTCGGGGGCCGGCCGACGATCCCGGCGCTGGACGGGCTGCGCGGAACCGCCGCGCTGATCGTCGTGGTCAGCCATTACAGTAATGAATCCGCCCTTTGGCACGGCCTGCTGGGGCACGGCGCCGGGCAGTGCGGTGTCATGCTGTTCTTCATGCTCAGCGGCTTCCTGATGGCGCATCTTCATATCGACCAGGCGTTCGTGGCCGCCAATGTCGGGCAGTACGCGGTGCGGCGGTTCGCGCGGGTGTATCCGATGTTCGCGATCGCGGCTTTCCTGTGGCCGCTGCATGATTTGATCTGGGGCGGTGCCGGCCGGGTCGCCATTTTGGTCGCGTATCTGCGGCAGATCGCGCTGCTCGATCCGGGGGTTTCGATATTCTGGACCATTCGGGTGGAAATCATTTTCTACGCCGTGTTCGTCGGGCTGTGGGGTTTGCACCGGCGGCTGGGGAACCGGATTGCAACCGTTGTGATACTGCTGGCGGCGGTCGCGGGGCTGACGGCCGCCGGCTATACGTACGGCAACGGATTTTTGGGAACCGCGCGGTATTTCCTGTTCGGCGTCGTTTCGGCCGTGCTGCTGCGACCGGGAGGCGGGGCGCGGACGTGGGGCGCGTCCGTGGTGCCGTTGCTGGCGTTCGCCACTCTTCCGTTGAGCTTTCCGCTGATCGCCAGGGCGGTGACGGGAGCGGATATCGACCCGTGGCGGAGCAACCTGGTCGCCTTACAATATATCGTGGTGTTCAATCTGGTGTTGCGCGACCGTTTGTGGCTGCGGGGCGTGCTTTCCTCGGCACCGGCGCGGTGGGTGGGAAATGTGTCCTACTCGATCTACCTGCTTCATACGCTGGTGATGACGGCGGTTTTTGCACTGGTCGGCCAGCACGCGAGCCATGCGGTCAGCCTGGCGCTGGTTCTGGCCGGCACGTTGGCGATTGCCGGTTTGAGCTACCGCTCCCTGGAGCGTCCGCTGCAGCGGCTGGTGTTGCGAGGGCTCGGTCGCGGTGTCGCGCGGCCGGCCTGCTGACAGCGAGCCGGACGCTTCGACCCGAAACGAAAGCCAAATTAACAAAAGTTTTTTGGTTCTTTTTTTCAAAAAAAACAGGAAAAAGTACTTCTTTTTGAAAAAAGAAGCAAAAACTTTTATTTGTTCGCTGACGTCGGTTGGAGCGGGCGCTGGCGTTTTTCAAATGCGATCACACTGGATGCGGTGGCAAGGCCCCTGGTAGTGCCTCACTTTGAAATTGCCGGGGTCGTTTTCGGCTGGCGGGGCTTGTAAGAGCCGCGTTTGGCGGCGGGCTGAGCCGCTTCGGCCTTCTCTACCAGCGCCACGATGTCCGAAATCTCCCACAATTTGTTAGTGACACCGGCCGCCATTGCGGGGGTCATCCGCAGCGTTTTGTGCATACGCACGAAATTGTAATACGTGAAATGCAGCGCGACTGCGTAGCCGTCGTTCTCGACCGACTTGCTGAACCCGTTCGTCAGGCGAGTGAATCGGCGCATGTGCATCCGCATCGTGAGGTTCTGGCGTTCCACGTAGGACGTGCTGACGTGCTTTTCGATCGGGGCGCCGGTGATCGCTTCTTTGCGGGCGCCGATGCAGTCCGCCGGGCTATAGCGACCCTTGGGGCCTGCCGTCTCGCCGTACAGCTTCACCAGTTGTGCATAGTCGATGTCGGCACCGAAAGCGCCCTCAACCGCTTCAAGATAAGCTTTCAGGCCGTCCGTAGTCATCTGGACCCGGTTCGCGAGGCGGCTGGCTACGTCCTGCATGAACTCATAGGCGTATCCGCCGTCACGTCCGCCTACAAGATACGAGATGATGAGCTTGGAGTCCGCGTCGATGGCCGTCCATGTCCACGTGTCGCCAGCACCTTCCGGCGCGGCTTTGGCGGTCGCGACGTTCTTCTGCTTCGCGTAGGCGAAAGCCCAAATTTCGTCGCACTGGACCCGGCGCGACGAAACATTGCGAACCGTCTCATTGTGGAAGGCGTCGCACGCCTTCCCCGCATCCACCAGAAGCTTGGTCACCGTGTTGAGGGAAACGCCCTCAGTCCGCGTAATGGAACGTAGGCTGGCGCCCTCGCAGAGAAGGTGCAGGATTTTGGCGCGCTGGGCAGAAGAAAGCTTGTTCATGAGGGGGTTGATAGCCCCTCATGCTAATGCGGTCAAGCATTATTTTAGTTTGAATTAGGCGGCTTGGTCCGCATTAGGGCGGTTATCGCAACCCCCTCCGTTCTCTCCGGCCCCCCGGTGCCGACCGCAAAGGGCATTCGTGTAATCTGCGCCCAGATCAAGAAGGGCTTCCCTCCGCCGTAGGCGCTGCTCCGGCGTTTCGCCCATTGGCTCGCGGCTGATTGGAGGCATTATCTGGTTTCCCCTGAACGTCTTCTGGTTTTCCATCGGCACCACCTTGCTCGATCAGCCTTACCACTACGTTTACGTTGTCGCGCGGTTCCATAAGGCAATCAATGTTCTCACGCAGCAGCCGGAGAAGCGTCGGCGTCGGCAAATCCACGTGCTCGAATATCTCCTTCGACTCCTCACTGTCAATGACAAAATCATGAGAAGGATACTCGTGAACTAGTCTTTTTATTCCTTCGTCAGAAATATTCTTCGACCATTTCGCGAGGCGCTCGCAATATTTCGTTGCTACACTTAAATCTCGAAAATCTTGCCCCAAGGAATCCGGATGGATTTGCTCGTATATCTTGCTCATGATATCGCCGGATACCTTGGCCGAGATGTCAGCGGCGACCTTCAGGGACACATTTCCGTAACTATTATTTATGATCTTAAGCATAAAATACTCAAATAAATCGAAAGTGTGCTCCTGAAGATCGCTTATTGCGGCACGGGTTATCAGCCCGGACCGGCGGCCAAAGATTTCATCTTTCTTCCTTAGCTGAACATCTAGCGGTCCTAGTTCTCCAAACGGACTCATAATTATACAATTGCCCGCAATCGCTAATAGTGTTCCGGCACTCTTGCACGACGACGGAATGAACACAGTGATACTGTCGTACGCTGATTGCAGGTATCGTCCGGTCCTATAAGCCGCATCGGCGACACCGCCCCAGCTTACCAGAAATAGAACGAGTTTCTTGTTCTTCTTGCTTGTACTGACGGCGCGGATGACCCTGATAAACAGGTCACCCTCCATGGGCGAGTTCACGATTAGAAAGTCGTAGCCCGCCGCAAATGGATCAGGTGGAGCCGTAGCGGGCTGCGCTTCCTTGTCAGTCGGTGTTCTCGCCTTTGCCGCCCTATCGGGCTCGGGCGGCCCGTTGCGCGACTTGCTTCCTTTCGTCGGCGCTGAGGCTGGCTGCTCTGGCGTTGCCACCTTTTAATCCTCCAAGTCGCCCCAACGCCACAGCGGCGGCATTTTTTGTACACGCTGGCTCTAGATCGACGGTCTCGCCCGTAGCTATGTCCACCATCAGCTTTGCGAGCTGGTTGGCGTCACGCGGGCGTCCGGGCTTGCTTGAGCGGTCGGGCATGCCCCAACCAACCACAATCGGTTGTGATTGTGCAAGTGACATGGTGGCCAAATGCGGCCTAGAGCGGCCACAGGCGGCCAGGGGTGGCCATCACATATACGCGCCAGGCGTCGGGCGCCACTAACCGAGCGTGTCATGAACTATAACCCACACCGGGGTATGTGGGCAAGCCCGACCAAGCTAGACCGCTCAAGCATTTCAAACTGAGGCACTACCAGGCCCCTGGTTATCCCCGCGCAACACGCTACATTGATCTGGCGGGGCTGCCCGGTTCGTCAGGTAATTCATCCCCGGGGCCTTAAGCTCCTCCAGGGAGCTGGCTCTGTCGTGATCCTGGTCACGGTACCTGGCGCCCACCTGCACAAGCAGGCTCTGGGAGGATGGTACGCCAACGGCCATGGCGGCTCCGCACATTTCCCAGCCATCCGAAATCGACCGCGAGAAGGCGGAGCTCCGCGCCCGTATGCTGGCGGTGCGCGCGGGACTGGATCCGGCGCTCGGGGCGGTGCTGGGCGCGCATGTATTGCGCGACCTGAAACTGCCGGCGGGCGCGAAGATTGCCGGTGTCTGGCCGCTGCCCGGCGAAATCGACCTGCGTCCGCTTTGGCACGCGCTGCACGATCGCGGGCATCCCGTGCTGCTGCCGGAAACCCCGCCGCGCAGCGGGACACTGCGGTTCCGGCACTGGCGCCCCGGCTGCGTCATGGTGCGCGAGCGCTTTGGCACCGAGAGGCCGGATGGCGCGCACGACGCGCCCGACATCATGTTCGTGCCGCTGCTGGCGTTCGACCGGCGCGGCCACCGGCTTGGCTATGGCGGCGGCTATTACGACCGCACGCTGGCGGCCCACCCGAGCGTGCGTGCGGTCGGCTTCGGGTTTGCCGCACAGGAAGTGCCCGCCGTGCCCGCCGGCCCGCACGATCGCGCGCTGCCTGCGATAGTTACCGAAGGAGGGCGCGTCGCGCTGCGGGGCGCTTAGATTGGCTTCGCCGACCAGGGGCTCCGCCCCCTGGACCCCCGACGGCGTGCCGCCGCCTGCGTATTCGCTGCGCGGCGGGAGCCTTCTGTACCACGTGCAGAGTGCGGGCGGCGCCGTTGGCACGGTGCCGATGCCAATCTCGGAACCAACAAAATTGGGGTCTGGGGCCTAATACCAACTGCCTTAAATTTTGACCTGTCAAAGGCCAGGGCTCTGCCCTGGACCCGCTGGGGCCTGAGG
>JAATGE010000285.1 GCA_015654825.1 Rhodospirillales bacterium | reverse complement strand
CCTGGGCTTCCTTCGCGTCAACTTCAGACTATCATGCTCTAGTGGCTTCGCCGACCAGGGGGCTCTGCCCGCTGGACCCCCGTCACGCGACAGCGTGCTTCGCACGACGGCGTGCCGCCGCCGTCGTACGCGCTGCGCGGCGGGAGTCTTCTGTACGGTGTAGCGCGACGTGGATTTAGCGGCGCGCTCGCAGCCGATGCTACGCTCGGAACCAGAGTAATGGGGTCTGGGGCCTACGGCCCCAGCGGGTCCAGGGCAGAGCCCTGGCCTTTTTCCAGCCACAACCCGCGTTGCATGAGCCAAGTCCCCATCTGCTGATTTACCTTGTCGGGCGCTTCCTGCTGCACCCAGTGCGAGACGTCCGGCAGTCGTTGCAGGGTGAAATCCGTTACGTACGGTCCATATCCCTCGGTCAGTTCAATTCCCAGCGCCGCATCCTGCTCGCCCCAGATCATCAGCGTCGGGACATCGATGCGCGGGCTCGGCTGCGCGCGGCCGATCTGCGCCATGTTGACGCGGTAATAATTGAGCATCGCCGTCAGCGCGCCGGGCCGCAGCGCGTTGCTTCGGTAATGATCGAGCACGTCATCGGGAAACCGCGACTTGTCCACCGCCATGCCGCGGAACATTTCGCCGATCGTGCGTGCCCCACGCGCGCGCAATGCCGCTTCCGGCAGCCACGGCAACTGGAAAAAGAAAATATACCAACTGCGCCGCAGTTGCGCGAGGCTGCGGCGGATCACCGCGCGCGCCACCGCGGGATGCGGCACGTTCATGATGATGAGGCCGTCCAGCGCGCGGGCCCGCTCCATCGCGAACTGCCAGGCGATCACGGCGCCCCAATCATGCGCGACGAGCAACCGCCGGCGTGCGCCGAACGCATCGAACAGGGCAGCCGCATCGTCCACGAGATGGCGCAGCGCGTAGGCCGATCGTTGCGTGGGCCGCGTCGTATCGCCATAGCCGCGCAGGTCGGGCGCCACCGCATGCCATCCGGCTTCCGCCAGCAACGGCAATTGATGCCGCCATGAAAAGCGGCTTTCGGGAAATCCGTGCAGGCAGAGCGCGATATCGTCGCCGCTGCCGGCTTCGTCGCAGGCGAAGCTCAGGCCGTTGGCGGCGACTTGGCGCATTTTGCGACCTCAGGCAACGCGGCGAGCGTCGCTGGCCAGCCCCGACAGCACGCTGCTGAACGGCGCGGTCAGCGGATCGGCGGACGCGGCTTGCGCAGCATCGCGCAGGAACGAAGCCGGCAGCAAGGCCCATGAAGGGCAGGGCCCCTGGCGAACCGCGGGCGCCGGTGAAACCGATGCCGGCATCGCGACGACGGCCCCGATGCGTGCGAGATCTTCGTGGTAAAGCTGGTCCAGCCAGGCCGCCTCGTTCGCCGTCAGGTAGGCGGGTTCCGGCAGCGCGTCGGCGTGGGCCGTGGCACAGGCCGCCAGTTTGGTGCTGAGTGCCTCGATCGGCGCGACCAGGGAAGCCGGCCAGCCCGCCTCGGCGTCGATCGGTGCCAGGGCGCGCAGCGTTTCCAGGACGGCCCAATGCGGTGCCGAATTGGCGACCGGCGAGGCGACCGGCTCGGCCCGCAAGCCGAGCGCCTCCCGGAAATCGCCGAGCAGGCCTTCGCCGCGCATCAGGCGCGCATCCAGCACGCGCACCCGAACATTCCGCCAACCGAAACATTCGCCGTAGGTGCACAGCGCCGGCCACACCGAAATCCGCGGGCGCAGAAATTCCACATACGAGTCGAAATCCTGCCGCACCCGGCCGCAGCGGACGTCGAACGCATAGGAGGAGCGAACCCACGCCGTATAGGGCCGGATGTAGAGCAGCACACGCACATCCAGCCCGGCCAGGTCGTGCGCCGTAGATTGGGTATATTCCGCGGGCCAGACCGACATGAATTCGTTGGAGACGAGGATCGTCTGGCCGCGATGCAGGAGGGCATGTTCGGCGAGCTGCGGCACATAGGGGAATCCGTCCAGGCCCGGAACGCTGTTGGCCGCGTGGCCGAACAGCACATAGCGCACGCCCTCGCGCAGCAGCGCGTCGCGTTGCGCCAGGCAGTAATCCTGGATCGTTGTAGAACCCGCCTTGTTGCGGCCGATATGCAGCACCACCCGCCCCGCGTGCAGCCGCGGTCCAGGGCGGCCGGGGCGCCACGATGGCAGGCGCATCTCAGTCGCCGTCGAACGGATTTTTGGTGCCGCGCATCTGAATGCGGATCGGCGTGCCCGGCATGCCGAATTTCTCGCGCAGGCTGTTCACCAGATAACGCTGATATTCCTCCGGCAACTGCTCTGCCCGCGTGCCGAATACCAGGAACGTCGGCGGCCTCGCCTTCGCCTGCGTCACATAGCGCAGTTTCAGGCGCCGTCCCTCGACCAGCGGCGGCTGGTGGCGTTCCAGCGCCGTTTCGAACCAGCGATTGAGCTCACCGGTGGGGACCCGCATATTCCAGACGCGATGCGCCTGGCGCACCGCGGGCAGGAATTTGTCCACGCCGGCGCCCGTCATGGCCGAAACGGTCACCACGGGAATGCCGCGCATCTGGGTCAACGACGTTTCCAGCCGGTCCGAGATCGCCTGCCTGGTTTTCTGCCGGTCGACCACCGCGTCCCACTTGTTCAGCACCAGCACGCAGGCGCGGCCCTCGCGTTCGATCAGCCGGCCGATCTGCAGGTCCTGCTCGTTCAGGCCCTCGGTCGCATCCACGGTCAGCGCCACCACCTCGGCCATTTTCAGTGCCTCGATACTGGCGGAGACCGACATTTTTTCCAGCGGTGCCTCGATGCGCGCCCGCTTGCGCAACCCGGCGGTGTCGACGAGCTCCACCACGCCTTCGCTATCCTCCAGCCGCACGGCGACCGCGTCGCGCGTGAGCCCGGGCTCGGGGCCGGTAATCATGCGCTCCTCGCCGAGCAGCCGGTTCAGCAGCGTGGATTTACCGGCGTTCGGTCGGCCGACGATGGCCAGCTTCAGCGGCCTAACGGCCTCCTCGTCGACGTTTTCCTCGTGCTCGGGCGGCAGCCGGTCGGCGATTTCGCCCATCAGGTCGGCAATGCCCTCGCCATGCTCGGCGGAGACCGCCAGCGGCTCGCCGAGGCCCAGCGAAAATGCCTCCATTGCGGCGGTCGCACCGCCGCGACCCTCGGCCTTGTTGGCGACCACCAGCACGGGGCGGTTCTGCCGCCGCAGCCAGGTCGCGAAATGGGTGTCCGCCGGCATGATGCCGGTGCGGGCATCGACGACGAACACCACCAGGTCGGCGCCCGCCACGGCTGCTTCGCTGCTGGCGCGCATGCGGCCGAACAGGGTTTCCGGCGCACTTTCCTCGAGGCCCGCGGTGTCCACCAGGCGCACGTTGCGGCCGCGCAGCATGGCCTCCGCGTCCTTGCGGTCGCGCGTGACGCCGGGCGTGTCGGCGACCAGCGCGAAGCGCCGGCCGGCGAGGCGGTTGAACAGGGTACTTTTGCCGACGTTGGGGCGACCGGCGATGACGACGGTGGGAATCATGAGACAAACAGGCCAGGGGCTCTGCCCCTGGACCAAGCTGGGGCCGTCGTGCGCAGCACGCTTTCGCGTGACGGCCCCAGACCCCGATTCAATTTCTGTTCCGAATCCGACATGGAGCGTGTACCAAAATTAATGGGGTCTGGGGACTTGTCCCCAGCGGGTCCAGGGCAGAGCCCTGGCCTTACTTATACGCCGTCAGCGTCGCGTCGTCCGTCAGCAGCAGCACTACCCCCTGCGCCACGATCGGCGCCATCGACGCCGGCGCATCAAGTTCGGTGGTCGAGACGATCTTGCCGTCGATCGGATCCATGACGCTCATGTGCTGATCGCTGCTGACGGCGACCAGCTTGCCGCCGATCAGCACCGGCCCCGCCCACGTGATCAGCCCTTTTGTCTTCTTCGGATTTTCGAAGCGCGGCAGGTCGGTGACCCAATGCACGCTGCCGTCTTCCTTCGAAACGGCGGCGGCGCGCTGGTCCGCGGTAATGACGTACAGCGTATCGCCCGCCAGCCACGGCGTGTTGCCGCCGGCGATATCGCGCTCCCACACGCGTCGGCCGGTGCGCAGATCGAGCGCCGCCATCAGGCCGCCGAAGCCGATGGCATAGACCAGATTGTCCTCGATCACCGGCGCGCCGCGCACCGTCGCGAACTCCAGCAGGCTGGTGCTGCCCTTCAGCGAGCCCAGATTGTCGCTCCAGGCCAGGTTGCCGGTGTCGGCGCGGACCGCCGCGAGATCCCCCGATTCAAACCCGGCGACCACCAGGCCGCTGGAGAACGCGGGAGATGCGCTGGCGAGAATGCCGGCATCCGCCTTGGTTGCCTGGTACAGCCACAGCCGCGCGCCGTTTTCGCTGTTCAACGCCACCAGGGTCTGATCGACGGTGCAGACGTACAATGCCTTGTCGACCACCGTCGGCGCGCTGCGCGCCGGCGCCGGCAGCGGCTTGCGCCAGACTATGTTGCCGTTGCCCGCATCGAGCACCACGAGCTCGGCGCGCCCGGTGGCGGCGTAAATCCGCCCGCCGGCGGCGGCGATGCCGCCGCCGATATTGCCGCTGCGGCTGTCCTCCGGCTTGGTCGGTTGCGACCAGATCTGCTTGCCGCCGGCAAGATCCCAGGCCGCCACGGCGCCGTCGCTGTCCATCGTGAACACGCGGCCGCCGGCCACCACGGGCTCGGCCGTGAGGCGGGTGCGAAAATTGCCCGCCTCGCCGATGTCGGCGCTCCACACCTTGGTCAGCCCGCCGGCCAGATTGCCGCCGATATGCATGACGCCGCGATGTGGCTGGGCCCAGTCGGGGTTGGCTTCCACGGCCGGCAGCGTGACGCCGGTGACGGCATCTTCCTGCAGGCCGCGGACCGGCGAGAGCACCGGCTCGCGGTTGCCGTGGATCGGTGCCTTGGCTTCGTCGGTCAGAAAGTCGAACCAGCTGCATCCGCCCAGCGCCAGCGCCAAGGGCGGCAGCACCAGCAGGGCGGTGCGCCTTGTCAGTCTCTTGGCGTCATTCATCCGTGGGTTCCGGCCTTGCTGGCGCTGTCGGCGTCGTCGCCGGTGGTGCCGAGGCTCATCAGCAGGTCCTGCGAGACCTGCCGCACGCCGGACGGCACCTGCGGGTCCTGCGCCAGCTGCTTCATGATCTGCTTGGCTTCGACGGTGCGGCCCAGGCGCAGATCGAGCAGCGCGGTCAGCTGTTCGGCCATCGGGCGCCAGCGTCCGCCGCCTGTCACGAGCGGCAGCAGCTTGGTCTTCAAGGTCTGCGGATTGGCCGTATCCAATTGATATTGCACGCTGAGGAGGTTTGCCAGGTCGCGCAGCAGCGGCGGCGAGGCGCTGTCATCGGCGATCCCCTGCCATTCGGCGATCGCGCTGTCGTGCTGGCCGCGGTTCCATTCCAGCACCGCCAGCTGCAGGCGGGCCAGCGTGCGGTAGCCATCCGGCGCGGTCGCCGCGATATCGGCGAATTGCTGCGGCAGGTCCTTCGGCGGGGCTTTCGCCTCGGCCGCCTTTTGCGCGTCGAGGAACTTGCTTCCCACGGCTTCCGCGGCCGCCTCCTTGCGTTGCTGCCATGTGTGGTAGACGCCGACGCCCACCAGCGTCAGCAACATGGCCACCACGAGCAGCCCGCCATAGCGGCGCAGCAGCGCGCCCGCCTTGTCGGCACGCAGGTCTTCATCCACTTCGTCGAAAATATCCGGCACGCGCTCTAATCCAGCCTCGATAGGGCGCGGACCATAGCTGTGGCGCGGGTCGGGGGAAAGGTCGGGGAGTGGGCGGCCGGCGGGCTATCGCCGATTGCCCGGGCGGGCGCGTTGCACGCTTTATCAACCTGGGGCGGGCGATGGTGCTTTATGCGGTGCAATGTCGCCATGGGGCTGCTTTTGCTGACCGGTTGCCAAAGCGCGGCCGAGCCGAACGCGGCCGGCGCGGCGCCAGCCGAGCCGGCGGTGTTTTGCACGCGCACGCTCGGCGCCGCGCAGTGCTTTTCCGATCCCGCCGGCCTGCCCGACCACCCTATGCCGCTGGCCGACGGGCGAACCACCCTGACGCCGGCGCAGGAGAAAGACCGTGCCGCGGCCGCCCGCTGGTCATTCTGAAGCAGAAAGGAACGGGGTAGAGGGTAGGGTTGCGGGAGGGGAATCGCATTTGGAATTTTCTCGGCATGACATTCGAGTCGGATGCTTCGACCCGAAACGAAAGCCAAGTTAACAAAAGTTTTTTGGTTCTTTTTTTCAAAAAAGAACAAGAAGAAAGCACTTCTTTTTGAAAAAAGAAGCAAAAACTTTTGTTAATTGTTCCTTGTTCGCCGACGTCGGTTGGAGCGGGCGCTGGCGGTTTTTACATGCGATTCGATTGGTTCGAAGGAGCATGCGTTCACGCCAATGGCGGGTAGGCCTGGCCGGTCAGCTTCTCGGCGGTTTTCCATAGACGTTGCCAGTCGGCGCGATTGCCGGCGCTGCGCGCGATTGCGGCGTGGGCCGGGTTGCCGCGTATCTCCTTGAAGCCGTCCGGCCCCCAATAGTCGCCGTTGGCGGCGTCCGGCATCGTCGCGGCATAGAGCAGCGGCCAGGAGCCGGCTTCCGCGCTTTGGCCAATCAGCCGTGTCGCCAGCAGGCCGGCGGTCTGCATGAAGCCCGGCAGGCCGGTGGCGGTCAGGAAGCCGGTCAGCGCCAGCCCCGGGTGGGCTGCGAGGCTGGCCAGGCGGCTGTGCTGCTCCGTTGCCCGGGCAGCGAGCTCCAGCGCGAACATCAGGCAGGCGAGCTTGCTCTGGTTGTAGGCGGTGCGGCCGCTATAGCCGACCGTCTGGTTCGGATCCTCCCACAGGATGCGGCCGCGGCGGTGCGCGATGCTGGCGACGGTCACGACGCGCGGCGCGGGCGCGTGCAGCAAGGACGGCAGCAGCCGCGCCGTCAGCGCGAAATGGCCGAGGAAGTTGACGCCGAACTGCTGCTCGAACCCGTCCTCCGTCACCCTGCGGTCCGGTTGCAGCCCCAGGCCGGCATTGTTCAGCAGCACATCCACGTGCGGCTGCGTATCGCTGATACGCACGGCGAAATGCCAGACGGACGCGAGGCTCGCCAAATTCAGCTCCAGCACATGCAGCCTGGCGAGCGGGAACTGGCTGCGCAACTTGCGCGCGGTAGCCTCGCCCTTTTCGGTGTCGCGGACGGCCAGCACCACCTCGGCGCCACGCGCCGCCAGGCTGCGCACGCACCACAATCCAAGCCCGCTGGTCGCGCCGGTGACGATCGCGATCCGCCCGGTCTGGTCGGGTATGTCGGCGGAATTCCACGCGGCCATATTGCTTCGCTCCGTGCCTGTGCGCGGGGCGCCGAGGCGGTCTGATTGCTGGATCGTATCTATCTGAATTGTATCGTCCGGCCGCGCGGCGGACCTACCACCGTATCGTCCTGCATCACCGCCATGCCGCGCACGATGGTGGCTTGCGGCCAGCCGGTGACCTGCATGCCGGCGAACGGCGTCCATCCCGCCGGCGTTACGATCCAGCTTTCCTCGATCGTGCGGGTGCGGCGCAGATCGACGATGGAGAAATCCGCGTCGTAGCCGACGGCGATGCGGCCCTTGTTCACCGCGCCATAGACCCGCGCGGGGCCGGCCGCCATCAGGTCCACCATGCGCTCCAGGCTCAGCCGCCCGGCGTTCACATGGTCCAGCATGATCGGCACCAGGGTTTGCACACCGGTGAGGCCCGCGGCGGTTTCGGGCCACGGCCTTTCCTTGGCGGCGCGGCTGTGCGGCGCGTGGTCGGAGCCGATCGTATCGACGACGCCCTCGCGCACCGCCGCCCACGCGGCGTCGTAATGGCGCCGGCCGCGGATCGGCGGGTTCATGACGGCATAACCGCCGAGGCGCTCATAGCAATCGGGGGCGATTTGCGTGAGGTGGTTCAGCAGCACCTCGCAGGTCGCGATGTCCTTGTAGCCGGCGAGGTATTCGAACTCCTCCGCGGTGGAGACGTGCACGATGTGCGCGGGGCGGGCGGTCTTGCGCGCCAGGGCCATGATCCGGCGGGTGCCGAGGAACGCGCATTCCTCGTCGCGCCATTCCATGTGGTTTACGTACGGCATGCCGGACGTAAACATCGGGCGGCGGGCGCGCAGGCGATATTCATCCTCGGAATGAAACGCAATGCGCCGCTGCCCGCCGCGCATCACCGCCTCGAT
>JAATGE010000284.1 GCA_015654825.1 Rhodospirillales bacterium | reverse complement strand
CGTGCAGGAAAAGCTGCTGCGCATCATAGAGTACGGCCAATTCGAACGCGTCGGCGGCGGCGAAGCCCTGCAGGTCGACGTCCGCGTCGTCGCCGCCACCAACGTCCACCTCCCCGACCTCGCCGCCTCCGGCAAATTCCGCGCCGACCTGCTCGACCGCCTCTCCTTCGACGTCATAACAGTCCCGCCGCTGCGCGCCCGCCGCGAGGACATCACCATCCTCGCCGACCACTTCGCGCAGAAAATGACCGCCGAGCTGAAGCGCGAGTATTTCTCCGGCTTCACCCAGCAGGCCACGGACACGCTCCTGCGCCACGACTGGCCCGGTAACGTCCGCGAACTGCGCAACACCGTGGAACGCAGCGTCTACCGCATGGCCGACCCCGAAAAACGCCTGTCCGACATCATCCTGGACCCCTTCGCCTCGGTGCACGGCCCCTCCTCGCCCATCACCGTCCCCCCGTCCCTCGCCGAGCCCCCGCCCACCGGCCCCACCGAGTCCCTCCCCGCCGGCGGTTTCGCCGACGCCACCCGCGCGTACGAGGCCCGCCTGCTGCGCCAGGCTCTCGACGCCTGCCGCTTCAACCAGGCCGAAGCCGCCCGCCGCCTCGGGCTCAGTTATTACCAATTCCGCCATCACCTCCGCGTCCATGGCATGTTGCCTGGGGGCGAAAGCGCAAAGGCAAAGGAAGGCTAGGGGCTCTGCCCCTAGGACCCCGCTGGGGCCTTAGGCCCCAGACCCCATTTTATTTGTTTCCGAGTACGGCATCGAGATCGAGCCAGGCCCTCATCATCGCATACCGCCCGTGCAGCGAGGGGCTGTAGGATGGGTCAGCGAAGCGTTTCCCATCACTATTTGCTGCGCCCCTCGTACAGCGCACTCCCGCCGCGCAGCGCTAACGACAACGGCGGCACGCCGGCGGGGGTCCAGGGGGCGGAGCCCCTGGCCGGCGGAGCCACGATTCCTATTCCCTTAATTCCCATACCCTTATCCCCGTCTTGAAGCCCCTCCACCTATGGTCTAGAGCGCACGCGTTTGCTCAACCGTCTCCGGGCACGAGGAAATTTGCAGGGCCTCGCCCGCTTTCCAGGCGCCCAAGCGCTCCCCACCGAAAGGACCCCCATGGCCCGCAACAAGATCGCGCTGATCGGCGCCGGCAATATCGGCGGCACGCTCGCCCACCTGGTGGGCCTGAAGGAGCTCGGCGACGTCGTCCTGTTCGACGTCTTCGGCGGTGTCGCCGCCGGCAAGGCGCTGGACCTCGCCCAGTCCGGCGCCGTCGACCTGTTCGACGCCACAATGTCCGGCGGCTCCGACTACGCCGCCATCGCCGGCGCCGATGTGGTGATTGTGACGGCCGGTTTTCCCCGCATGCCCGGCATGTCCCGCGACGACCTGCTTTCCAAGAACGCAGGCGTCATCAACCAGGTTGCCGACGGCATCAAGGCCCACGCCCCCGACGCCTTCGTCATCGTCATCACCAACCCGCTCGATGTCATGGTTTGGCAGCTGCAGCAGCGCAGCGGCCTGCCGCCCGAAAAAGTTGTCGGCATGGCCGGCGTTCTCGACAGCGCGCGTTTCAAGCATTTCCTCGCCCACGAATTCAACGTCTCTGTCGACGACGTCACCGCTTTTGTTCTCGGCGGCCACGGCGACACCATGGTCCCGCTCACCCGCTACAGCACGGTCGCCGGCATTCCGATCCCCGACCTGATCAAAATGGGCTGGACCACCCAGGAAAAGATCGACGCCATCTGCGCCCGCACCGCCAATGGCGGCGGCGAGATTGTAAAACTTCTGGAGAGAGGCAGCGCCTTCTACGCCCCGGCCGCCAGCGCCATCACGATGGCCGAGAGCTACCTGAAGGATAAAAAGCGCGTCCTCCCTTGTGCAGCCATGCTGCGCGGCGAATACGGCCTGGAAAACCTCTACATCGGCGTGCCCGTCGTCCTAGGCGCCGGCGGCGTAGAACGCATCGTCGAAGTGCAGTTCACCCCCGACGAAAAAGCCGCATTCGAGAAATCCTGCGACGCCGTTCGAAAGCTGATCGAGGATTTCAAGAAGCTGGACGTATAGCGCCATGAATATCCACGAATACCAGGCCAAGGAGCTGCTCCGCGGCTACGGCGTTTCGGTTCTGCAAGGCTACGTCGCCTGGACCCCCGAGGAAGCCGTGCAGGCTGCCGCCAAACTCCCGGGCCCGGTCTACGTGGTAAAATCGCAAATCCACGCCGGCGGCCGCGGCGCCGGCCATTTCAAGGACGATCCGAACGGCAAGGGCGGCGTCCGCCTGGCAAAATCGCCCGACGAAGTCCGCGCTGCCGCCGAAGCCATGCTCGGGCACACCCTGATCACGAAACAAACCGGCCCGCACGGCCGCGACGTCCGCCGCATCTATGTCGAAGCCGGCTGCGACATCGCCCGCGAGCTCTATTTCGCCTTTCTCGTCGACCGCGCCAGCTCCCGCATCGTTCTGATGGCCAGCACCGAAGGCGGTATGGAGATCGAGGAAGTCGCTTCCCACACACCGGAAAAAATCCAGCGCGTCACCATCGACCCCGCTACCGGCATCTTTCCCTATCACTCCCGCCGCCTCGCTTTCGGCCTTGGCCTGAAGGGCAAACAAATCGGCGCCCTGCAAAAATTCGCCGACGCCATGTACAAGGCCTTCATCGCCCTCGATTGCTCGATCGTGGAAATCAACCCGCTGGTGATTACCGGCGCCGGCGACATCGTCGCCCTCGACGCAAAAATCTCGTTCGACGACAACGCCCTCTACCGCCACCCCGAAATCGCCGGTCTGCGCGACGAATCCGAAGAAGACCCCAAAGAGCTCGAAGCCGCCAAATTCGATCTGAATTATGTGGCGCTGGACGGCGCCATAGGCTGCATGGTCAACGGCGCCGGCCTCGCCATGGCCACCATGGACATCATCAAACTCTACGGCTCCTCGCCCGCCAACTTCCTCGACGTCGGCGGCGGCGCCACGCGCGAAAAAGTCACAGCCGCCTTCAAGATCATCCTGTCCGACCCCAACGTCGAAGGCATCCTCGTGAATATTTTTGGCGGCATCATGCGCTGCGACGTCATTGCCGAGGGCGTGGTTGCCGCGGCGCGCGAGGTTTCGCTGAACGTGCCGCTGGTCGTGCGCCTGGAAGGCACCAACGTCGCCCTCGGCAAGGAAATCCTCGCCAACTCCGGCCTGCCGATCATTTCGGCCGACAATTTGGCGGATGCCGCCGAAAAAATTGTCCACGCCGTGAAGGAGGCCGCATAAACGGCCATCCTCGTCGATCGCGACACCCGCGTCATCACCCAGGGTTTTACCGGCGCCCAGGGCACTTTCCATTCCGAGCAGGCCCTGGCCTACGGCACAAAAGTCGTCGGCGGCGTCACGCCGGGCAAGGGCGGCACCACGCACCTCGACCTGCCGGTCTTCGATACGGTAGCCGAAGCCGTGGCCGCCACCGGTGCCACCGCCACCGGCATCTACGTGCCCCCGCCGTTCGCCGCCGACGCCATCCTGGAAGCGATCGACGCGCAAATTCCCCTGATCGTCACGATCACCGAAGGCATCCCGGTGCTCGACATGGTGCGCGTCAAGCGCGCTCTGACCGGCACCAAATCGATCCTGGTCGGCCCCAACTGCCCCGGCGTCATCACCCCCGACGCCTGCAAGATCGGCATCATGCCCGGCCACATCCACCGCCGCGGCAAGGTAGGCATCGTGTCCCGCAGCGGCACCCTCACCTACGAGGCGGTAGCCCAAACCACCGCCGCCGGCCTAGGCCAAAGCACCTGTGTAGGCATCGGCGGCGACCCCGTAAAAGGCCTGGATTTCATCGAAGTCCTGGAAATGCTCCTTGCCGACGCCGAAACAGAATCAATTATCATGATCGGCGAGATCGGCGGCCAAAGCGAAATCGACGCCGCCGAATTCCTCGCGCGCGACAAACGCCGCAAGCCCGTGGTCGGCTTCATCGCCGGCACCACGGCGCCCCCCGGCCGCCGCATGGGCCACGCCGGCGCCATAGTAAGCGGCGGCCGCGACACCGCCGCCGCCAAGATAGAAGCCATGCGCCTGGCCGGCATTCATGTGGCCGACAGTCCCGCCGCTTTGGGGTTCACGATGGTTAAAGCGCTAAAAGGGTAAGGAAGACCAGGGCTCTGCCCTGGACCCGCTGGGGACTGAGGCCCCAGCTGCCGACTAATAGTTGGATGGCAAATCGCCTGAGGCTCCAGGGCAGTGATAGGGGCTCAGCCCCTCGCCTTGCGCCTAAGACCGCAGCCGCCCCCATCACGTCATTCAGCAACATCTCGGTCAGCTTCTGTATCTTCCCGCTTTCCTTCAAATCCGGGTTGCCGAGTACCTGCATCACACCTTCGGCCAGT
>JAATGE010000071.1 GCA_015654825.1 Rhodospirillales bacterium | reverse complement strand
TCACAAAACCGCGTCAACAGGCCGGACACATGACCGCAATCGCACCGCCGCCAAAAACCCGCGCACCGCACTTGCATCTCAGGGGCCGTCCACACATGGGGCCTACTGGCCCCAGCGGGTCCAGGGCAGAGCCCTGGCCTTTGACAGGTAAAAATTAAGCCCGTTGGTATTACCGCATGGCTGAGCGACTGGGCAAGAATTCTCCGGCTGCCAATTTTCCTTGACGCGGCCATGACCGTGGCATCGGGCGCCATTCTTGGCTGGGCGCTGGTCGCCTGGCTGCCATCGTTCTTCCAGCGAAGCTACGGCATGGGGCCGGAGGAAGCTGGATTCTGGATGGCGTGCGCCATGGGGGCCGGGCGCGGCTACCGGCGTGTGGCTCGGCGGGGAATTATCGAGCCGGCTGCATGCCTGGTCACCATCGGGGGGGCTGTGGCGGGGGTTCTGGACCACGCTGCTGAGCGCGCCGGTGCTGACGCCGGCCTTCGTCACGCACAGCAAGCCGCTCTCGCTCGCTTGCGTTATCGCCTCCAGCATCTCGGGCGCGTTTTGCCTGGCCCCGATTTACGCCGTCAGACAGGACCCGATCGATCGCCGCGCTCGCGCAACGCTCGCCGCGATGTTCGGGGTTTTGAATACGCTGCTAGGCCAGGCGGGCGGGCCGCTTCTGGTAGGCGCCGTCAGCGGTTTGTCGAGGCACCGCGCTGGGGCGGAAAGCCTGCGCCTGTCGCTCGAAATCGTATCGCTGCTCTGCTTCTGACCGGCGATTCATTTGTACCGGCTGGCGAAACGGCAACAACCGACGTTTGAAAAACAACCAAACGGCCAGCATCAGGTGGTTGCCCAGACCGTGTTGTGACCTTCGCGCCGCACCAGGGGCTCTGCCGCTGGACCCCGCTGGGGCCAGTAGGCCCAAACCCCATTCATTGGGGGGAACGGCGAAGCCCGAAAAATCGCGCCCGGTACAAGCTTGGCCGGGGAGACGATGAAGAGCCGCGCAGCGTTAATGGGGTCTGGGGCCTACTGGCCCCAGCGTATCCAGGGCAGAGCCCTGGCCTTTCTGACCCTAACTTAGCGCCCATCGGGCGGCGCCCCCGGGTCGGCGAAGCCACGACGACCCCGCATTAGCGGCCTTGCCCGAAGCGCCATTCGGTACCGATCAGTGTGCTACTACCAAGCGAGCCAGCGGCTGCTCAGGGATTTTAGCGCTGGCGTCAAGCGGGTGCGGTTAAACGCATCCGCGGCCATTTTAATCGCCTCCGCCTGCGTCGGGTAGGTGTGAACAACCCGCGCTAGTGCGCGGAGGCCGATTCCGGCGGTGATTGCGAGCGAAAGTCCGTTGATCATCTCTCCGGCATGGCGTGCGACCACGGTGGCTCCTAATATGCGGTCGGTGCCTTGTTTCACATGGATCTTCACGAATCCATCCTCTTCGCCGTCAGTAATCGCGCGGTCGACGTCGTGCATCAAAATAGTGAACGTTCGCACCGGCACGTCCATCTGCCGCGCTTCCCGCACATACAGACCGACATGCGCAATCTCCGGGTCGGTATAGGTGCACCAGGGGATCATCAGCCCGCTCAATCGCTTGCGGCCCGGGAACAACGCGTTGCGCATCGCAATGCGCGCAGAAGCCTCGGCTGCATGCGTGAACTTGACTTCCAGGCACACATCCCCTGCGGCATAAATGCGCGGGTTGCTGGTGCACAGGAAGTCATCAACATGGATACCTGTTACGGTGTCGTAGGTAACCCCAGCAGCCTCGAGCTGCAGGCTTTCTACGTTGGGCGCGCGGCCGATACCGGCCAGGATCTCATCAACGGCGACGCTGAATACGCCATCCCCAGAATCGAGATCGACAATTTTCTGCGCACCGTCCATGCGGGCCCCGACCACCGAGGTGTTGAGATGAACCTCGACACCGTCGCGTGCCAGACAATCTGACAATATTTGCGCCGCATCACGTTCTTCCCAGGGCAGGAACATCGGGTCGTCCTGAGCGATGATGACGTGTGCGCCGAAACGACAAAATGCCTGCGCCAGTTCGCAGCCAAGTGGGCCACCGCCCATGACCAGCAGCCGCGACGGGCATTCGGCCAAATCAAAGACATTTTCATTGGTCAAATAGCTGCATGCGGCAAGCCCCGGGATCGCCATGGCCATTGGCCGGGCGCCCGTCGCAACAAGCGCCTTTTGAAACGTCAGTATAGCGTCTCCCACCACGACCTGGTCCGCCGCCGCAAAGTACGCCTCGCCGAAGAACACGTCGACACCTGCCTCGGCAAGCCGAATTACCGAATCGACTCGGCTGAGGCGTGCCTGGATCCGGCGCATCCGTTCCATTACCGTCGAAAAGTCGATGCTGACGGAGCTCGGAACCCGGCCGCCGTAATTCTCCGCGCCGCGCATCTCTGCGTAAAGCCGCGCAGTGCGAATGAGCGTCTTCGAGGGCACACATCCCACATTAAGGCGATCACCTCCGAGCAGACCGCGCTCAATCAGCGCCACTTTCGCACCGAACGCGGCCGCGTCGCGCGCGGCGGTCAGGCCGCCGGGTCCGGCCCCGATCACAACAAGATTGTATTTCTCTTGCGGCACGGGATTGCGCCAGTTGCCGGGATGTACGTTGTCGCGCAGTGTGCGGCTATAGCGATCGGTCAACGACGTTTCATCGTACGAATCAGGACAAACCTGTTCGGGAGGGACGATCATGCCAACCATCCACCGGTGAACCCTGCGCGGCGCAAGCCACCGCCGATATAAGGGCATTGCCGCAGCAAATTCCAAATCATCCGCGAACGATAATTTTCAATCATCAGGACGGCGATTCCCTGATCAAGTCCGAAATATCCGTCGGAGACCCACCCGGCCGGGCCGCCACCCGGCAGGGTCGGGTTGAACCCACTCGGCAATTTCGAATTAACGGTCATATCGGGATAGCATGCGCAAAAATGCCGTAATGCCGACAGGGTCAATTCCGGCGCGAACGGCAATGACGCAACCGTTCCGCATGGATTGATGGTGCCATCGTCCGGACCATAGGGTACGCCGCGTGCCGCATAGCCAAGGAAACGACGCTCCCTGCCGTCAATTTTCAGCGTCCTGAAGCCAGGCCCGTCGCTTGCCGAAATGCCCCAGCAATCCCTGCCATAGCCTGCAAACCCGAAAGGATTGCGGCGCGCATATTCCCGCTGCACGTGCGTCGCACACATCGTGTTTAAAAAATAGTCGCTTCCCTTCTCGCGCATGAAGTCATCCTGGATGCCGGCGAAGTCGATCCAGGCATGGGAAAATTGATGGATAAACAGCGGGCCCGCATAAAGAAACTCGTAGTCGTAAATATTTTCCCACTGGTAGGTCCCGGTCCATTTTGTGAAGCTGTCCGGCGAGAGTGGATGCGTCGGCGATGCGAGTGCAAGAACATAGAGGATGATCGCCTCGTCGTAACCGTCCCAACCATAGTGCAGAAATCCACCCTCAGGCTTCCACCCCTGCCGCGTGGTCTTTTCGCCACCGCAGGCCCATCGCCAATCGATGCGGCAATACAGCGCATCGGCGAGTTCGCGGATTTCCTGCTCCGATGCATTGTTCGCGTCGAAATAGGTGCTCGCGGTCAGCACCCCAGCCATCAACAGCGCGGTGTCGATCAGCGATACCTCCGACTGCCAGACGCGCTGACCGGTCTTCATATCGAGAAAATGGTAGTAGAAACCCTTGTAGCCTGTGGCGTCCGGTCGTTCGTCTTGCCGACTGTTCCAGAAAAAGCGCAGTGTCGTGAGCACGCGCGCCGCCGCATCCGCGCGCGCGATCCAGCCGCGCTGCACTCCAACCGGATAACATGACAGCGCGAACCCAACGACGGCGATGCTGGCCGGCGCATTCGGGCGGCTGGTGTCGGCTACGAGGCCAGTGCCGGCCTCAAACTGGTCGACGAAATAGCCGAACGCCGCGCGTTGAAAACGATCGAGCAAAGCGTCGTCCGGTTCAACACGCGGCTCAGCCATAATCGTCCGATGCAAATTAGAAGGCAATCTGTTCACCTGAAAGTAGCCGGGCGATGACGCCGAACCCTAGTGCCCCGCCCCTGACGGCATTCGGGTAGCGCTCTCGTTCTTTTGAATTCCTGGTCAGCGCCGCCAACATGCCCCCGGCCGATCCGGCGTGGGCCCCACAACGGTTGCCCTGCAAATGCTACGCGTGCTCGCACCCTTCAATCACACGCGCTGATCGGCCTAGGTCACCGCACCAGTCGAACACGCATCGGTACCGCGAGGCAAGGGCCGCGATCGAGCACTGGCGGCCTCGGAAGGGCCCGTAGCCGCTTGAACGGGTCCAGCAAGCATGCTTGGCTGGTGACGAGGAAGGCCAGCGGCTCCGCCCCTGGACCGCCGTCGGCGTGCCGCCGATGGCGTTAGCGCCGCGCGGCTGGAGGCTTCTGTACTAACTGTGACGTATTGTGCTCGGTGTCGGCGACAGCCTCAGAACAAAAATGAAATGGGGTCTGGGACCTACTGGCCCCAGCGGGTC
>JAATGE010000542.1 GCA_015654825.1 Rhodospirillales bacterium | reverse complement strand
GGCCTCAGGCCCCAGCGGGTCCAGGGCAGAGCCCTGGCCTTAATGATCGGCGCGCCACGCTTTTCCGAGCGTGTCCGCTTCCATCATCATGCGCAGCACGCGGGGCATGTCCCTTAGCGCAACCATGTTAGGGCCGTCGCTGGGCGCATGGTCGGGATCCGGGTGTGTCTCCATGAAAACGGCGGCGCAGCCGACGGCGAGCGCCGCGCGCGCCAACACGGGCGCGAAACGCCGCTCGCCGCCCGAGGCGGTGCCCAGCCCGCCTGGTTGCTGCACCGAATGGGTTGCGTCGAACACCACCGGGTAGCCGGTTTCGGCCATGATCGGCAGGGCGCGGAAGTCGCTGACCAGGGTGTTGTAGCCGAAGCTCACGCCCCGTTCCGTCAGCAGAATGCGTTCGTTGCCGGTGCCGGCGATTTTTGCCGCGACGTTGCGCATGTCCCACGGCGCCAGGAACTGGCCTTTCTTCACGTTGATCGCGGCACCTGTTTCGCCGGCGGCAATCAGCAGATCGGTCTGGCGGCACAGAAAGGCGGGGATCTGCAACACATCCACTGCCTCCGCGACCGGCTTGCACTGGTCCGCGGCATGCACGTCCGTCAGTACCGGCACGCCGAATTTCTCGCGCACCCGCGCCAAAATCGCGAGTCCGCGCGCCATGCCGACGCCGCGGGCGGCCGAGGCGCTGGTGCGGTTCGCCTTGTCGAAACTGCTTTTGTAGATCAGACCGATGCCGGCGGCCCGGGTCATTTCGGCCAGCGCCTGCGCTACCTCCAGGGCATGCGCCTCGCTTTCGATCTGGCACGGGCCGGCGATCAGCACGAACGGCAGATCGTTACTGATCCGCAGATCGCCGACCGCGACCGAGCGCTGTTCGGACAAGGCGGGGCCGGACAAGGCGGGTTCAGACAAGGCGGGCCTGTTGCACGGAGGCCGCGATGAAGCCTGCGAACAGCGGGTGCGGCGCGAATGGTTTCGATTTCAGCTCCGGATGATATTGCACGCCGACGAACCACGGATGGTCGGCGTACTCGATCACCTCGGGCAAGATGCCGTCCGGCGACATGCCGGAAAATACCAGCCCGGCCATTTCCAGCTGATCGCGGTAGTGCACGTTCACTTCGAAGCGATGCCGGTGGCGTTCTGAAATCTCGGTGGCGCCGTCGTACATGGCGCTGGCCAGGCTGTCCGGCGCCAACAGCGCGGGATACGCTCCCAGGCGCATCGTGCCGCCCAGATTGCCGCCGGCCGCGCGCCGCTCGATTTCGTTGCCGCGCGCCCATTCGGTCAGCAGCCCGACCACCGGTTCCGGCGTCGGCGCGAATTCCGTGCTGCTCGCCTCGGGCAATCCCGCGAGATGGCGCGCACATTCGATGACGGCCATCTGCATACCGAAACAAATGCCGAAAAACGGAATTTTCCGCTCGCGCGCAAAGCGCACGGCCGCGATTTTTCCCTCGGTGCCGCGCTCGCCGAAACCACCGGGCACCAGGATGCCGTGCACCTCCTCGAGGCGCGTGACCGTGTCCGGCTGTTCGAAAACCTGGCTGTCCACCCAATCCAGTTGCACGCGCACACGATTGGCGATGCCGCCATGGGTCAGCGCCTCGGCCAGCGATTTATAGCTGTCGAGCAGGTTGGTGTATTTGCCGACCACGGCGATGCGCACGGTGCCTTCGGGCGCGCGCACCACGTCGACGATGCGCTGCCAGCGCGAAAGATCCGGCGACGCCTCCGACGGCAGCGAGAAATGGCGCAGCACCTCGCGGTCCATGCCCTCGTTATGGTAGGCGATTGGCACCGCGTAGATCGTGTCCGCGTCCAGCGCCGCGATCACCGCACTCTGGCGCACGTTGCAGAACGAGGCGATTTTCCGCCGTTCGTTGTCGGGGATCGGCCGGTCGCAGCGGCATAGCAGCATCTGCGGCTGAATTCCGACATTCAGCAGCTCTTTCACCGAATGCTGCGTGGGTTTGGTTTTCAACTCGCCGGCGCTCGGAATGAACGGCACCAGGGTCAGGTGCACGAACATGGTGCCGTCGGGGCCCAATTCGTTGCCGAGCTGGCGGATGGCTTCCAGGAACGGCAGGCTTTCGATGTCGCCGACGGTGCCGCCGATTTCGATCAGGCAGAAATCCAGATCGTCGGTTTCGCGCGTGATGGCGATCTTGATCGCATCGGTGATGTGCGGAATGACCTGCACGGTGGCGCCGAGATAGTCGCCGCGGCGCTCGCGCGCGATGACCTCGGAATAGATGCGGCCGGTGGTGGCGTTGTCGGCGCGCGTGGCGTGCACGCCGGTAAAGCGCTCGTAGTGGCCGAGATCGAGGTCGGTTTCGGCACCATCGTCGGTGACATAGACCTCGCCATGCTGGTACGGGCTCATCGTGCCCGGATCGACGTTGAGGTAGGGGTCCAGCTTGCGCAGGCGCACGCGGTAGCCGCGCGCCTGCAGCAGTGCGGCGAGCGCCGCGCTGGCGATGCCCTTGCCAAGGGAGGAGACCACGCCGCCGGTGATAAATACGAACCGCGTCATGGGCGACCCTTGTAGACGACCGAATCGCCGGATGACCAGGGCCACCTGCAAGAGCAGAACGAAGACTAAACTAACAAAAGTTTTTTGGTTCTTTTTTTTCAAAAAAGAACTTCTTTTTGAAAAAAGAAGCAAAATCTTTTGTTAATTGGCCTTGTGCCCTGGCT
The DNA here is from genome assembly GCA_015654825.1 of Rhodospirillales bacterium. Classification (GTDB taxonomy): domain Bacteria; phylum Pseudomonadota; class Alphaproteobacteria; order Acetobacterales; family Acetobacteraceae; genus CAJCIS01. The sequence continues at coordinate 4,793 of JAATGE010000542.1, read as the reverse complement.
TACTTGGTTGGGACCTGGGGAACTTGGGGTTTCAGGGGGACTATGGCGGCGGGGGCTTTGGGAACTGGCGCCAGGATGTCGCGGCCGGGGGCGTTGGCGCCGCGGCTGAGGATCGCCAGGGTCAGCGAAATGGCGAAGAACGCGGCGGCCAGGATGGCCGTGGTGCGGGTCAGCAGGTTGGCGGTGCCGCGGCCGGTCATGAAGGCGCCCATGCCTTGCGTGGTGCCGATGCCGAGGCCGCCGCCTTCGCTGCGCTGGATCAGCACGACGCCGATCATCGCCAGGGTCACGAACAGGTGCGCCACGTGCAGAACGGGGATCAGGGCAGTCATAAGCGGGCCTTTACGGGAAGCCGGGCTTCTAGCCCCGCCGGGCCACCGCTGCAATCCGCAGGAACTCGCCTGAATCGAGGCTCGCCCCGCCGACCAGCGCGCCACCCACTTCGGGCACCGCCAGGAGCGCGGCGGCGTTCTGCGCCTTGACGCTGCCGCCGTAGAGAATCCGCAGGCCGGCGCCGTCGAGCCCGAGCCGGTGGCGCAAGGCCTGGCGGATGGCCGCGTGCATGGCAGCCACATCGTCCAGCGTCGGCGTTCGCCCGGTGCCGATCGCCCAGACCGGTTCGTAGGCGACGACGCCTTCGAAGCCGTCGGGCACGCTTTCCATCACCTGGGCGCGCACCACTTCGGCGGCCCGGCCGGCGTCGCGCTCCGCCTCGCTCTCGCCGACGCAGACCACGGCCATTAACGCGGCGGCGGCGGCGGCGACGGCCTTGGCGCGCACCTGGGCGCTGGTTTCACCATAATACTGGCGCCGCTCGGAGTGGCCCACGATAACCGCGCTGCAGCCGATGTCGGCGAGCATTGGGGCGGCGATATCCCCGGTGAACGCGCCGCTTTCCGCCGCGTGGCAGTCCTGCGCGCCGAGCGCCACCCGGCTGCCGCGCAGCACGGCGGCTACGGCGGCGAGGGCGGTGAAGGGCGGGCAGATCAGCAGGTCGCAGCCGAGCACCGGACTATCCGCCGCGATGGCCCGCGCCAGGGCCGCGGCAGGGCCGCGCAGCTTGTGCATTTTCCAATTGCCGGCAACCAGTTGGCGCATCGCGCTCCCTTCTCCCGACCTCCATAGGGGGGGCCGCCCCCGCCTGACAATCCGGGCCGGTTAACCGTCCGCACATTGAATGGGCGCTAGGACTGGGGCGAACCCGCGCCGGAGCCTCCATGCCCCTACCATTCCTCAACCGCCTTCGTATCGGCGGCAAGCTCATCGCCGGGTTTGTGACCCTGACCGTGCTTACCCTGGGGCTCGGTTTCTATGCCATCTACGGCATGGCCAGCATGGACCGGGCGACCGCGCAACTGCGCGACAACCATATGCTGAGCCTTATGCATATCGGCCGCATTGGACGCGGATCGGAGCGGCTGCGGGCGCAGGAGAACCGGGCGGCGCTGGATGCCGGCGGACCTAACGAGGCGATCGCGATTTCCCTGGTGTCGGAAGCGGACGCGGCGCTCAGCAAGGCTCGCGCGGACTATGACTCGCTGGTCGACGACGGTTGGGAGCGGGAGAACATGACGAAGCTCGATACCGCCCTGGCCGATTATCGCCAGAGCGCTGACAGCGAACTGCTTCGGCTGATCCGCAAGGGCGACATCGCCGGTGCCAAGGCGCTGCAGACCGGATCATCGCTGCAGAAATTCTCGGGACTGCGCAGCCTTATTACCGCGGACCTCGACTACAACGAACATGCTGCCCAGGAGGACGCACGGGCGAGCGAGGCGGCATACACTTCAACGCGCTCCCTGACGCTGGCCGCGCTGGCCTTTACCACGTTTGCGGCGATTGCCATTGCGTGGCTGCTGGTTCGCGACATCGCTCACCCGCTAGTCGGCATGCGCGTCGCGATGGACAAGCTCGCGGCGGGCGATCTCACAGTTGCCGTTCCGGGTGCCGGGCGCGCTGACGAAGTCGGCGGCATGGCGCAGGCGGTGGAGGTGTTCAAGCGGGGGTTGGTCGAGAATCGCCGTATGGTCAGCGAGACGGAAGCAGCGGTCGCGACCCGGACGGCGCGTGCCGCCCGCGTGGATGCGCTGGTGGTCAACTTCCAGGCTCAGGCGGGGCAGAGCGCGACGACGATGGGTCACGCCGTCAGTGGCCTGGAAGGTGCCGCCCGCTCGATGTCCGCGAATGCCGACGACACCAACCAGCGCGCCGCGGCGGCGGCGGGTGCGGCGTCGCAGGCCGGCGCGGGGATACAGAGCGTGGCCGCCAGTGCCGAGCAGCTCGCGGCCTCGATCGGCGAAATCAGCCGCCAGGTGGCGCAGTCTGCGCAGATGACCGGCGATGCGGTGCAGGAAGCGCAGCGCAGCAGCCAGATCGTGCAGGCGCTAGCGGAGAGTGCCAGCCGCATCGGTCAGGTCGTGGAAATGATCAATGGTATCGCCGGGCAGACCAATTTGCTTGCGCTGAACGCCACCATCGAGGCGGCGCGCGCCGGCGAAGCGGGTCGCGGCTTTGCCGTGGTGGCGAGCGAAGTGAAGACCCTCGCGGGCCAGACCGCCAAGGCGACCGGCGATATCGGCGAGCAGATCGCCCAGATCCAGGCCGCCACCGGGCATGCGGTGCAGGCTATTCAGGCGATGACCAAGCAGGTGGAGCAGATCAGCGGTGTCGCGACGACGATCGCGGCCGCCGTCGAGGAGCAGGGCGTGGCGACCGCGGAAATCGCTCGCAACGTGCAGCAGACGTCGCAGGGCGCGCAGGCGGTCAGCGCCAATATGGATGCGATGCGCGGGGCGGCCCAGGAAGTCGGTGCGACCGTGACGCAGGTAGTGACCGCCGCGGCGAGCCTCGGAAGCCAGTCCACCGCGTTCAGCAAGCAGATCGAAGTGTTCCTGGCGGCGGTGAGGGCCGCGTAGCGCTTGGGACAAGCGCTGGGATAAGGACCGAGGGGCTTCGCCCCCTGGACCCAAGACGGCGTGCCGCCGCTGTCGTACGCGCTGCGCGGCTGGAGTCGTCTGTACGGTCTGGCGAGACGTTGGATTTAGCGGCGTGCTCGCAGCCGATGCCAATTTCGGAACCAATAAAATTGGGGTCTGGGGCCTACTGGCCCCAGCGGGGTCCAGGGGCAGAGCCCCTGGCCTTCTTACACTCGCTCCGACAACGCAATAGCCGCCCGGCAACCCGCTTTAATCGCGGCGCTCAGCACGCGGTAACCCGGCGCCCTTTCCGCATCGTGCGCCAGGCCGATGGCGCGATGTTCGAGCTCCTCGGCGCGAAACGTCTCGATCGTGTCGCGCAGCTCGGCCTCATCGTCGCCGAGCGCTTCGGTCTGGCCGCGGTAGTGTTCGTCGATGGCCTCCTCGACCGCCACGGTGCAGGCCATGGCGGCACGCTCGCCGAGCGCCGCGGTGGCAGCGCCGAGGGCGTAGCCGGCAATGTGCCAGAACGGCAGCAGCGCGGTTGGGCGCACGCGGCGCTGCGCAATCAGGGCCGAGAACTTGTCCAGGTGGACCTGCTCCTGCGCCTGCATGTGGCGCAGCACGTCGCCGTTCGGGCCACGGCCGAGGACCGCGAGCTGGCCCTGGTAGATGCGCCTGGCACCGTATTCGCCGGCGTGGTCGACGCGGATCATGCGTTCCACGCGGGCTTCATCGCTGGGATCGCCGGGCAGCCTCAACGAAACCTCCGGGGTATACGGGCGAGCAGCGTCGTCAGGCCGGCCGCCACCGCCAGCGCATAGACGAGGTTCGCCTGCGCCATCGTGACTGGCAACCAGGGAATCAGATAGTCGGGGTCCTCGCACGGTTTGGAGGGGCGCAACGGCATGCGGGCAAAGCGCTCGGCGGGCGAAAGGCCGGAAAGGTCCGGCGCGGTGCATTGCGGCAGCGGGCTTGGCCACCAGTGCTGCTCCACGCCGACATGCACGGAGGCAGCGATGGCCGCCGCGAGGTAGATGGCGACAAGCAGCCAGCAGGCGGGGCGCACGGCGGCGCGCGGCAGGATGGCCGCCAGCAGGCCGGCGAACATGACGATGCGGTAGGGCCAGCGTTCCACCAGGCAAAGGGCGCAGGGGATCAGGCCGAGAAAATGTTGAGATCCGAGTGCTATGCCCAGCGCCGCCGCACCACCCAGCGCGCCGGCCAAGGCCACATTCCGCGTGTCATGGAGTTCCATTGGCGTTCATATCCTCCGCGCGGCCCCGTCGGGCAAGCAGCGGGTTGGAGGGACAATGGTGGACGCGGCGCTGTTGACGAAACTTCAGGTGAAGCGGGAGCGGTGCCTTGCCGTTCTGCACGCGCCGGCGGGGTTCGACCCGGGAGCCACGGTGCCGCCGACGGAGGCGGACGTTGTGCTGTTGTTCACGCCGACGCGCGCCGCGCTGACCGCGGTATTGGGCGGGTTGGCGGTTAAACAGGGCGCCATTCTGTGGGTGGCTTACCCCAAGCTCACCTCGCGCCTGGCGGGCGACTTGCATCGCGACATCATTGCGGCACTGGTGCCGGAGTACGGGTACGAGGTGGTGGCGGCAATCGCGATCGATGCGGACTGGTCCGGGTTGCGGTTGAAACCTGTTGCGTAGGGATTTCGTTGCAGATGGCTTCGCCGACCAGGGGCTCCGCCCCTTAAGACTCCCCTCATTTCGGGCTCGTGGGAAAGACCATTCCAAAGAGGGCCAGATTTTCGAGTTCGGCGGCGAAGCGCTTGATCAACGGCAGTAGCCGTTCCTTGGGCATGTTGGGGATCAGCTCGTACAGCATGCAGCCTTGCCGGAACAGCGAATGTTGGCGCGTCTT
>JAATGE010000358.1 GCA_015654825.1 Rhodospirillales bacterium | reverse complement strand
CTCTGTACTAATCTTGCAGACCTGTAGCTCCGGCTATTGACGCGGTGTCGATGCCAGACTCGGAACAGATGAATGGGGTCTGGGGCCTACTGGCCCCAGCGGGGTCCAGGGGCAGAGCCCCTGGCCTTGACTTTTCGAATCGAATCTTCAGCTTCCTGTTGTCAGAGCTCAGAAATCCCTTACGTTCGCGCCTATGGGGGCAGAGCCCCTGGTCGGCGAAGCCAATCAGACCTAAACTAAAAATCCACCCACCCTTCCTTACGGCAGCGCCACAAAGAACCCCAGTTGGGCGTAATTTCCGCAATCCCCGCCGGCGGGGTAGTTCGAAACGCCGATCGGAAAGGCGCCTGGGGTTATCAGGTCGGCGGCGGTCAGCGTGACGTCGATTTCCTTGGCGCTGACGAAAGTCGAGCCACGGTAGGTGTTGTTTACGAATACCGCTTCGTTCGGGCCGAAGCCGGTGCCCTTGATCTTGACCGTGCCGCCGGCCGAACCGCTGGCGAAGAGGTCCGGCGACAACGAAGTCACCGCAAAAGGCTGCGTGGCGACGTTGTAGTTGGCGATGGCCAGTTCCTCATCGTTCACCGTCAGTTTCTGGGTCGCTTTCTTGCCTGAGAGATCGCCGGTCCAGCCGTTCAGCTTCAGGCCGCTCGCCGGCGCGGTCAATTTGACCGTAACGACCTTGCCGGCATTGTAGAATCCGTCGGGCGACGTGGGCGTGAGCGTGACGGTCGCGGCGCAGCCGGGGGCGGTGTAGACGATCGGCACGTATTGCGCGGTGAAACGGCCGGTGATCGTGCTGGAACGGGTGGGCACGGTGATCGTGTGGGAGAGCGCGCCGCCGTCGCTCCAGCTATTGAAGATAAAACGGGAATTCACGCTGTACGGCTCGTTCGGCGAAAAGCCGGTCAGCGTGTGCGTGGTGCCGGGCGCCCAGCCGCTGCCGAACAGATCGGCCGTGAAACTCTGCGGTCCCTTGTAATAGCTGCCATCGACGGAAAAGTAGAAGCCGCCGGGTGTCGTCGTGATGGTGGTGACCGGCTGCGTGCTGAAATAGCCGTTCACCGCGTAAGGTTCGGCGCCGTCGGGCACGTAATCCGGTTTCGGGTTGGCGCTGAACGGGGCGGAGGTGCCGCCCCAGGTAATGAATTTGTAGCTGCCGGTGGGCGTGGGCGTCAGCGTTACGGGTTGGCGCGCAATCAGGAATTGGCCGCTGGCACCGGGATAGGTTTGCGGCGCGGGGTTTACCGATATGCTGCCGGCGCCGCTCGGCGCCACGCCGGCGGTGTAGGCCGACAGCTGCACGAAGTTCGCGGTATAGACCGTGACCGAAGGGGAAGTATTTGGTTGCGTGACCGTGTTGTTGCCGGCGGTGACCTTGATGCTGTGGCTGGCCTCCGTGCTGTCGCTCCAGCGGCCATAAATGTAGGTGCCGCCGGAAAGCGTTTGTGCGCCCGTGGGGACCGCGAGCGTGTGGTTGGATTTCAGCTTCCAGGTGAAGGTTTGCGGCGTGGCAACCGTGGTGCCGTCCACCACGACGGAAAGGCCTGGCGGGTTGCTGGTAACGGTCACCTTGGTGGGCGCCGCGCCGTACAGGCGCTTTACGCCGTCGATATCGCCGGCGGTATAGCCGGTCAGGTTGGAAAGCTGCATGCCGGGCGGAATGGTGTCGAGCACCGGGCCGCCGTTGCGGCTGAAGGCAAACGGGATGTACATCATCACCGACGCGTAATCGAACGGCGTCAGGTCCTGGAAATTGTCGGTCAGCGGATCGAAATTATCCTCCGATCCCTTGATGACATTATTGAAATTGAGGGTGACGTAGCTGTCGCGGTCGGGGCGCGACATTTCGTGGTACAGGCCGACCACATGGCCCATTTCGTGCAGCAGCGTGCCGAGCACACAGGCGGCCGAACCGCCGACTACCTGCGGGCCGCCGACACGCCCGACGCTCGATTCGCACTGGCCGGACAGGTTATTCGGATCGAAATCGAAATTCACATAGTCGGTCTGGCTGACCAGCGGCACGAACTGAATTACGCCGGCAAACGTCGCGTTGAACGCAGACAGCGCGGCATTCAGGTCGGCGGCACCGCTGGTAACGGTGTAGGGAATTTCCGCGACGCCCTGCGCGTTCTTCGGCCATAGATATTGCGCGTACGCAATGCCGACGGATGGCGGCCTGATCCGCGCGCCGGCGTGCGGCAGCGGCGAAACGTGATCAAGTACGATGTCGCCCTGGAAAATTGCCTGACCGTGCGACATTTTGTAGATGACCGGATGGCCGCGAAATAGTCCGGTTTGGGCATCGTGCGCCGATGCGGCTGAAAAATTTACCGCCGAAATACACGCTGCAATTGTAACGCGCCGCCACATTTTTGGTATCCTCCCGGCCGGGTTCAATGGCGAAGTGTAACGCGCGCGGGGCGCCGGCGGGAAGGGCTTGGCGCGTATCGGCCGCCGGGGCACAATATTGTGAATGAGTCGCGCGGGGGCGGGCATCGCGGTTTTGTCGGGTTGCCAGCATTGATGTCGGGGAACGAATGGCTTCGTACCAACCCACGTAGTGATAGACTCGCCAAGAAAGGCCAGGGCTCTGCCCTGGCCTTTTTCGAATATCTTAATCATTGGGCGGCTAGGCAGCGCGGCGGGGCCAGCGGGCACGGCCGCCGATCATGACCACGCCGACCGCGCCGAGGATCACCAGCGTGGCCAGCACCTCGCGTGGGGTCAGCACTTCGCCGGCGACGACGCTGCCGAGCACCAGGGCCACGACGGGGTTGACGTAGGTGTAGGTCGCCAGGCGCGCCGGCGGCCAGATGTGCACCAGCCAGGCGAACGCGGAAAAGCCGACCAGCGAGCCGACGGTCGCCAGGTAGAAGAAGCCGGCTGCGGAGCGCGCCGTGACGGCGGCCAGTGAAAAACCGTGCCAGGTGCCGAACGGAATACTCAGCAGCAGGCACGCCAGGCCGCCGATCAGCATTTGCAGGCCGCTGGCCAATGCCACCGACCCCATCGGCCAGCGCCGCGCCACGGCGCCGCCGAAACTCCAGCTGACGACGCTCGCCAGGACCGCCGCGGTGCCGACGAAATTCAGCGTGTGGGCGCCCGGGTTGACCAGCACGGCGACACCGGCGATGCCGATCAGCAGACCGATCCAGGTGGTGCGTCCCGGGGCGCGGGCGGCGCCCAGCGTCCAGGCGGCGAGCGGCATGACCAGCGCCTGCAACGCACCCAATACCGCTGCCTGGCCGCTCTCGATGCGCGTTTCGCCGACCGCCAGCATGGTCTGGCCGCCGACGAACAGCAGCACGGAGGAGAGGATCAGCGGCCCGATGGTGCGCAGGCGCGGCGGGCGGGCGCCGCGGGCCAGGGCAAAGCCGGCGAGGACCAGCCCGGCGAGCACCGACCGGGTGCCGACCATGATCAGCGGCGGCAAGCTTTCCACGGCCATGCGGATGGCGACGTAGGTACTGCCCCACACGAAGCAGACGGCCAGGTACGCGGCGACCGGCCCGGCGCCGAAGCGAGAGTCGGGTGCGAGGTGGGTGGCGGACATGGGGGGCGTCTAGCGGTGGGCGGCGATTCCGGGCACTGCGCTTGTCGCAGGGCAGGAAGGCCAGGGAGAGTCAGGTAAGGCCAGATGGCCGTGCCCCTGGACCAAGCTGAGGCCTGAGGTCCCAGACCCCCGATGGCGCTGCGCGGCTTTTCATCGGCTCCCCGGCGAAGCCAGTACCAGCGATTTCATGGGCTTCGCCGTTCCCCCCCATCAGTGGGGTCTGGGGCCTACGGCCCCAGCGGGTCCAGGGCAGAGCCCTGGCCTTCGCCCCCTGCCCCTTCCCTTCGGCACGCCGAGACGCCAATACATGCCCCGCGAAATCCACCGTCACGAGGTTTTCATGGAGCGCATTGGGGCCGGCGGCCTGCAGGTAGCGAAGGTCCTGTACGATTTCGTGGTGCAGGAAGCGCTGGTCGGCAGCGGGCTTTCGGCCGCGCAATTCTGGCAGGGCTATGCCCGCCTTGTCGCGGATCTCGCGCCGCGCAACCGCACGTTGCTGCACAAGCGGGACTCGTTGCAGTCTACGATCGACGCCTGGCACAAGGCCAACCGCACGCATCCGTTCGACCCGGTCGAATATGAGAGCTTTCTGCGCGACATCGGCTATTTGCAGCCGGAGCCGGAGCCGTTCACGATCGGCACGGCGAATGTCGACACGGAAATCGCGCGCGTCGCCGGGCCGCAGCTGGTGGTGCCGATTTCCAACGCGCGCTATGCGCTGAATGCGGCGAACGCGCGCTGGGCAAGCCTGTACGATGCGCTGTACGGTACCGATGCCATTCCGGAGGACGATGGCGCCGAGCGTGGCCACGGCTACAACAAGCGGCGCGGCGCGCGGGTGATTGCGTTCGCGAAAGCGTTTCTCGATAACTCGGTGCCGCTCGCGACCGGCAACCATGCGACGGCGCTGGCTTACGTGGTGCGCGACGGCGCGCTGGTGGTGGCGACGGGCAGCGGCGATGCGCGGCTGGCCGATCCGGTGCAATTTGTCGGCTGGCAGGGCGATGATGCGTCGCCCAGCGCCGTGCTGCTGAAACATAACGGATTGCACATCGTACTGAAAATCGACCGCACGCATCCGGTGGGCGCCACCGATCATGCGGGCATCGCCGATGTGATCCTGGAATCGGCTGTCAGTACCATCATGGATTGCGAGGACAGCGTCGCCGCGGTGGACGCCGCCGACAAGGTGGTGGTGTACCGCAACTGGCACGGGCTGACCCAGGGCACGCTGTCCGCGCGTTTCGAAAAGGGCGGCCACGAGGTGGTGCGGCACCTGGAGCCCGATCGCGTGTACCGCGCGCCGGGCGGCGGGGAGGTGACGCTGCACGGGCGCAGCCTGATGCTGGTGCGCAATGTCGGGCATCACATGTACACCGATGCGGTGCGCGATGCATCCGGCGAGGAAACGCCGGAAACCTTCCTCGATTGCGCCATCACCGCCCTGATCGCGACGCACGATCTGCGCGGCATACCGCGCCTGGGCAACAGCCGCGTCGGCTCGATGTATATCGTCAAGCCGAAGCTGCATGGGCCGGAGGAAGTGGCGTTCGCGAGCGAGCTTTTCGCGCGCGTCGAGGATCTGCTGGCGCTGCCGCGCAATGCGCTGAAAATGGGCATCATGGACGAGGAACGACGCACCAGCGTCAACCTCGCCGCGTGCATCCATGCGGCGAAAGACCGGGTGGTATTCATCAACACCGGCTTTCTCGATCGTACCGGTGACGAAATCCACACCTCGATGGAGGTGGGGCCGATGATCCGCACGAACGACATCAAGCACACGCCGTGGATCCGCGCCTACGAAGATCAGAACGTCGATATCGGCCTGGCCTGCGGCCTGCCCGGCCGCGCGCAGATCGGCAAGGGCATGTGGGCGGCGCCGGACCGGATGGCGGATATGCTGGCGCAGAAAATCGCGCATCCGCAGGCCGGTGCCAGCACCGCCTGGGTGCCGTCGCCGACCGCGGCCACGCTACATGCGCTGCATTACCACCAGGTGGATGTGGCGCGGCGGCAGGCCGAACTGGCGGGGCGGCCCCGCGCCAGCCTGCGCGACCTGCTGACCATTCCGGTGTCGCCGGGCACCAACTGGTCGGCGGAAGAGGTGCAGCAGGAACTGGATAATAACGCGCAAAGCATCCTCG
>JAATGE010000483.1 GCA_015654825.1 Rhodospirillales bacterium | reverse complement strand
TTTTCTGGCTTCGCCGTTTCCGCTAACGATTCCTTATTAATGGGGTCTGGGGACTTGTCCCCGTCGTGCGCAGCACGCCTCCGGCGTGACGGGTCCAGGGCAGAGCCCTGGCCTTCCTTCGCCGGACAAGGTCCCCGTGGGCGCACGGCCACACTCCCGGGCGTTTGTTGGCGCTTTCTTGACACACCCCACCCGCGTGGGCTTCATCCCGCGGCCTTTTCCGGACCCAACCCCGCATGTCAGCCCAGAAGAAAGCCCTCAGGACGCAGGCCTCCAGCGGCTGGATCGAAACCGCGAAGACCCTGGTCTATGCCGGCCTGATCGCGCTCGGCGTGCGCACCGTCGCCGTCGAGCCATTCAACATCCCCAGCGGCAGCATGATCCCCACGCTGCTGGTCGGCGATTTCCTGTTCGTCAGCAAATACACCTACGGCTATTCGCGCTACTCGATCCCGTTCAACCCGCCTCTGTTCGGCTGGACGAAATATGGCCGCATGCTCGGCAGCTTCCCGCACCGCGGCGACGTCATCGTATTTCGTTTTACAAAAGATACATCGGTCGATTACGTAAAGCGCGTGATCGGCCTGCCGGGCGATCATATCCAGGTCAAGCAGGGCCAGCTCTACATCAACAACACCCTGGTCCCGCGCGAGCCGGTCGGCGACTACGAAGCCGCCGACGAAAACGGCACACGCGTACTGACCAAGGAATATATCGAATCGCTGCCGGATGGCCCGAAACACGCCATCCTGAAATACAGCGACGAAGAACGTTTTGACGTCGGAAACGAAGTCGATGCCAACAACACGCCCGAATACGTGGTGCCCGACGGCGACCTGTTCATGATGGGCGACAACCGCGACAATTCCAGTGACAGCCGCTTCCAGAACAGTCTTGGCTTCGTGCCGCTGGAGAACGTGGTCGGCCGCGCCCAGTTCATCTTCTTCAGCTTCGACTCCGAGCATCCCTGGTGGCAGTTCTGGTGGTGGCCGGTCGAGGTGCGCTGGAGCCGGCTGCTGCAGGGCGTTAGGTGAGTGCGCAGCGCGACGACGAACGGGCGCGCCTCGCCGAAGAATTGCTCGGCTATCGGTTTGCCCGCGCCGACCTGTTGCGCGAAGCGCTGACGCACCGTTCCGCCGCCGGCGGCCGCGCCAGGCGGCGCGACCAGAACTCCAACGAACGGCTGGAATTCATCGGCGACCGGGTGCTGGGCCTGCTGATCGCCGAGTGGCTGGCCGAACGCTTCCCCAACGAGCAGGAAGGCCAGCTGGGCCCCCGCCTGGCCGACCTGGTCAGCCGCGACGCCTTGGCCCATGTGGCCCAGACGATCGGTTTTTCCCGCGTGCTCAGCCTCGGCGACAACGAGGCACTGGCCGGCGTCGCTTCCCTGGCCAACGTGCTGGCCGATGGTGTCGAGGCGGCGCTGGGCGCCGTCTATCTCGATGGCGGGCTGGAGGCGGCACGGCGTTTTGTGCGCCGCGCTTGGTCCGCGGCCATGGACGTGCACAAATTGCCGCCCAAGGATCCGAAAACGAATTTGCAGGAGAAGCTGCTGGGCAAGGGCTTGCCGCTGCCGGTGTATGAGGTGGTCTCCGCCACCGGCCCCTCGCACGCGCCCGTCTTTGTCGTCCGCGTCAGCGGAAGCGGCCAGGCCGCAACCGGCGAGGCCGGCAGCAAGCGCGCCGCCGAACGCATCGCAGCGGCCGCGCTGCTGGAGAAACTCGCATGACGCGCTGCGGATTTGTCGCCATCGTCGGCGCCCCGAACGCCGGCAAATCCACGCTGCTGAACCGCATGGCCGGCGCCAAACTGGCAATCGTTTCGCCAAAAGCGCAAACCACCCGCTTCCGCGTGCTCGGCATCCTGATGCGCAGCGCGACGCAGATACTCCTGGTGGACACGCCCGGGATTTTTCGCCCGAAACGAAAACTCGACCGCGCCATGGTCGCCGCCGCCTGGACCGGCGCGCAGGATGCCGACGTTTCGCTATTGCTGGTGGATGCCCGCGCCGGCCTCACCGCCGACGTGCGCGCGATTGCCGAGCGCATGGCACCCACCCGCCGCCGCGCCTGGCTGGTACTGAACAAGATCGATCTCTGCGCCCGCCCCGACCTGCTGCCGCTGACCGCGGAATTGTCCGAACTCGTAACGTTCGAGCAGACCTTCATGATCAGCGCCGCCAACGGCGACGGCGTCACGGACCTGCTCGATGCCCTGGAAAACAGCCTGCCCGAGGGACCCTATCTATATCCGACCGACGACCTCACCGACCTGCCGGACCGCTTGCTCGCGGCCGAAACGGTCCGCGAACAGGTTTTCCTGCAAACCCACGAGGAAGTCCCCTACGGCACTACGGTCGAAACCGAATCGTTCACCGAGCGCCCGGACGGCTCCGTGCGCATCGACGTCACCATTTACGTCGCACGCGCCGGCCAGAAAGCCATCCTGATCGGCGACGGCGGCAGCCGCATCAAATCGATCGGCGCCAAGGCCCGGGGCGAAGTATCGCGCCTGCTGGACCGCACCGTCCACCTGTTCCTGAACGTAAAGGAACGCTCGGGGTGGGATGAGGAGCGCGCGCGTTTACGGGCCATCGGGTTGGACGATCCGGATTAAGAAAGGCCAGGGGCTCTGCCCCATAAGCGCGAACATAAGGAAATCTGAGCTCTGGCAGCAAGAAGCTG
>JAATGE010000324.1 GCA_015654825.1 Rhodospirillales bacterium | reverse complement strand
CGCCCGTGGAGCCGCGCGCGGGGCTGATCGGCACGCGGCTGCCGAATATCGAGTTGCGCATCGTCGGGCTGCACGATCCCGCGACGGTACTGGGGCCGAACCAGGTGGGGGAGATCGCCATTCGCGGACCGAACATCTTTTCCGGGTACTGGAAGCAGCCGGAGCTGAATGCGCAGAGTTTCGTCGATGGGTTTTTCCTGACCGGCGATATCGGCACGATGGACGAGGACGGCCTGTTCACCATCGTGGATCGCAAGAAACGCATGATCATTTCAGGGGGCTTTAACGTCTATCCGAACATGATCGAGAGCGCGATCTACGAGCATCCGGATGTCGAGGAGGCGATCGTGATCGGCGTGCCGGACGCGTATCGCGGCGAGACGGCGAAGGCGTTCATCAAGATGAAGGACGGTGCGGTGCCGTTGACGCTCGATGCGTTGCGCGAATTCCTGAAGGATCGGCTGGGGCGGCACGAATTGCCGACGGCGGTGGAATTGCGGGGCAGCCTGCCGAAGAGTCCGGTGGGAAAATTGCTGGCGAATGTACTCGCCGATGAAGAACGCGCCCGCGCGAAAGCCTGAGGAAGGACCAAGGACATGGATTTGCGTTACACGGCTGAGGAAGTGGCGTTTCGCGAGGAGATGCGGACGTTCTTTCGGGAGAAAATTCCGGCGGATATCCGTCGCAAGGGCGCCGAGGGGCATCACGCGACGCCCGAGGAAATGATCCAGTGTCAGCGCATCATGAACCAGCACGGGCTGGCGACGCCGAACTGGCCGGTGGAGTGGGGCGGCAAGGATTGGTCGCCGATGCAGCGCTATATCTACACCGAGGAAATCCTGGCGCATGACGTGCCGGCGCCGCTGCCGTTCAACGTGCACATGGTCGGGCCGGTGATCGCGTTCTTCGGGACCGAGGCGCAGAAGAAGCATTTCCTGCCGCGCATTGCGAACATCGACGATTGGTGGTGCCAGGGGTTTTCCGAACCGGGCGCCGGATCGGACCTGGCGAACCTGAAAACCCGGGCGGTGCGCGACGGCGATCATTACATTATCAACGGCCAGAAGACCTGGACCACGCTGGCGCAGGTCGCCGACTGGTGTTTTGTGCTGGCGCGGACCAACCCGGAAGCGGCCAAGCCGCAGCAGGGCATCAGTTTCATTCTCGTGGATATGAAGAGCCCCGGCATTACGGTGCGGCCGATCCAGCTGGTGGATGGCGGGCACGAGGTGAACGAGGTGTTTTTCGACGATGTGCGGGTGCCGGTGGAGAATTTGGTCGGCGAGGAGAATCGTGGCTGGGACTGCGCCAAGTTCCTGCTGGCGAACGAGCGCAGCGGCATTGCGCGCGTCGGCACCAGCAAGGCGCGGCTGCGCCGCATACGCGAGCTTGCGCGTACGGTGCAGCTGAACGGCGGCACGATGTGGGACAGCGAGCAGTTCCGGCATAAGGTGGCGGCCGTGGAGATTGAGCTGAAGGCGCTGGAAATGACGCAGTTGCGCGTGATTGCGAACGAACGCGCCCGCGGCGGCATGCCGGACCCGGCGTCCTCCATCCTGAAAATCAAGGGCTCGGAAATTCAGCAGCGCACCAGCGAGCTGACGCTGGAACTGGCGGGGCCGTTTGCGTTGCCGTTCCGCGATCCGGAGGAGGAGCTGCCGGAGGGGACCAACGACTTTACGCTCGGGTTCGGGTGGGCGGATGCGGCGGCGCCGACGTATTTCAATAATCGCAAGGTTACGATCTACGGCGGGTCTAACGAGATACAGCGTAATATTATCGCTAAGCTGGTACTGGGTTTTTAAGAAGGCCAAGGGGCTTTGCCCCCTGGACCCCCACTGGGGACTAGTCCCCAGACCCCATTTAATATTGGGGGTCTGGGGCCTCAGGCCCCGTCGTGCTAGTGCACGCTGCGCGTGACGGGTCCAGGGCAGAGCCCTGGCCTTCCTTTCGGGGAACAAACATGGATTTCGAGTTCAGTGACGAACAGCGCCTGCTCCGCGACAGCGTCGATCGCCTGATCGGCCAGGCGTACGACGACCTCGGCCACCGCAAGAAAATGCAGGCGACCGAGCTGGGCTTTTCCGAAGAGCTGTGGGGGAAATACGCCGAGCTCGGACTGCTGGCGCTGCCGTTCAGCGAGGAAGAGGGCGGTTTCGGCGGCGGCACGGTGGAAACCATGATCGTCATGGAGGCGGTCGGCCGCGGCCTGGCGCTGGAGCCGTTCTTTGCCAGCATTATTCTCGGCGGCAACCTGGTCAGGCTCGGCGCCTCGGCGGAACAGCGTGCCGAACTGATCCCGCAGATCGCCGACGGGTCGTTGCGGCTGGCTTTCGCACATACCGAACCGCAGGCGCGCTATGATTTAAACAATGTTAAAACGTTTGCCCAGCGCAGCGGCAACGGCTGGGTGCTGGAGGGCGACAAGAGCGTCGTCGTGCATGGCGACTCGGCGACGAAGCTGATCGTTTCCGCACGTACCAGCGGTAACTATAACGATTCGGCCGGCATTACGCTGTTCCTGGTCGATGCCGGTGCGCCCGGTTTGTCGCGCCGCGGATTTCCGACGCAGGATGGGCAGCGCGGTGCGCCCGTCAGCCTGGCGCGGGTGGAAGTGCCCGAAAGCGCCGTGATCGGCACGGTGGACCGGGGCGGCGCGCTGATCGACCGGGTTGGGGATATCGCCATCGCGGCGCTGAGCGCGGAGGCGGTGGGGGCCATGGCGGCGCTGCATGCGCTGACGATGGAGTATCTGAAGACCCGCAAGCAGTTCGGCGTTACGATCGGCAGTTTCCAGGTGCTGCAGCACCGCGCGGTGGACATGTTCACCGCGCTGGAGCAGGCGCGCAGCATGGAATATTTCGCGGCCATGATGGCGACGGCGGAGGATGCGCGGGAGCGGCGGGCGGCTATTTCCGGTGCAAAGGTGCAGATCAACAACTCGGCGCGGTTCATCGGCCAGTCGGCGATCCAGATGCATGGCGGCATCGGCATGACCATGGAGTATCGGGCCGGGCATTATTTCAAGCGGCTGACGATGATCGAGAGCACGTTCGGCGATGCCGATCACCACATGCGGCTGATCGACCGGGCCGGGGGGCTGCTGGAGGCCTGAGGCGCCGGTGGCGGAGGGCGGCGCGGCCCTCCCGCAGCGGGGCCCGGATGTGGTAGGGGTGGGCCATGTCCGTGCTGCATCATGAGAAAACCGCCCGAACGACCGTGGGCCAATACACCTTCGTCAAGAAGGGCATCTCCCGCTTCGACCTGCGCGACCCGTACCATGTCGCCGTTACGCTGAGCTGGCCGCAGTTCCTGACCGCGCTGCTCGGCCTGTATCTGGCTGTGAACGTTGTGTTCGCGGCACTTTACGCCGCCGTGCCCGGGTCCATTACGTTCGCCCGGCCGGGAAACTTCCTCGACGCGTTCTTCTTCAGCTTCGAGACGCTGGCGACCGTCGGCTACGGCGAGATGTACCCGCATGGGTTCTACGGGCACCTGGTGTCCTCGGCGGAGATCGTCTGCGGACTGGCGTTTACCGCCATCCTGACCGGCCTTACGTTTGTCCGCTTCTCCCGGCCGAAGGCGAAATTTGTGTTTCCGGACAACCTGGTTGTTACGAACCAGAACGGGCAGCCGACGCTGATGCTGCGGATCGGCAATGGCCGCGCCGGCGTGCTGGGCGACGCGCATGCGAAACTGAACGTGCTGCTTGCCGAAACCACCACGGAAGGCGGGCGCCTTCGCCGCGCGCATGAGCTGAAGTTGCAGCGGTCCCATATTCCGGTGTTTCCGCTGACCTGGACCATCATGCATACGATGGATGAGAAGAGCCCGCTGTATGGTTTCGATGCGGAACGATTGGTGACGGACGATGTGCGGATTTTCTTTTCGGTGGAGGCGCGGGATCCCTCGTTGTCGACGATGGTGCATGATTTGCGTGCCTATGGGCCGACGGCGATAAAGTTCGGTATGCGGTATGCGGACGCGGTCTCGACGACAGAGGACGGAACGCCGGTCGCGGACATGAACCTGATCAGCGCCCTGGAACCGGACGTTGGGGAGAGCTCGCCGGTGCTGAGCTGGAGCGACAGCGAGGACGAAACGATCGAGGCGGAGCAGTAGAGGAAGGCCAGGGGCTCCGCCCCCTGGACCCCCGTCGGCGTGCCGCCGCTGTCGTTCTCGCTGCGCGGCGGGAGTCTTCTGTACGATCTGGCGAGACGTGGATTTAGCGGCGCGCTCACAGTCGATGCCAGACTCGGAACAAATGAAATGGGGTCTGGGGCCTACTGGCCCCAGCGGGTCCAGGGCAGAGCCCTGGCCTTTACGCTGCGCGCGCCGCCGAAGCATTACTCTGGCGTATGAACTCTGCGGCGCGTTCGCCGATCATGGCGGTGGGGGCTGCGGTGTTGCCGGATATCAGCGTTGGCATGATGCTGGCGTCCACGACCCGTAAACCCTCCGTGCCGCGGACGCGAAGTCGGGGATCAAGCACGGCGCGTTCGTCGCTGCCCATGCGGCAGGTGCAGACCGGGTGATAGATCGTATCGCTGTGATCGCGGATCAGCGCCTCCAGTTCCGCGCCTTCGGCCCAGTTGGTGCCGTAGACGGCGCGGCCCTCGAACGGGGCCATCGCCGGGGCGCGCAGCACGCGGTAGGCCTGCAGAACGCCGTCCATCAGCGTTTGCAGATCGGTGGGGTCGGCGAGGAATTGCGGGTCGATCAGGGGGGCGACGCGCATTTCCGGGCTGGCCAGGCGTACGGTGCCGCGGCTTTTCGGCCGCAGCACGCAGACATGCACCGAGTAGCCGCGCGTGTAATGGCGTTTGCGGCCGTGCTCGTCGACGATGCCGATGACGAAATGCAGTTGTACATCGGGACGGTCGAGCTCCGGCCGCGAGCGTATGAAGCCGCCGGATTCCGCGATGTTGGTCGTCAGCAGGCCGGCGCCGTCGCGTTTGTATTGTTTCCAGCCGCGCAGAAGCTGGCCGGGCGTTGCGAAATCGATGCCGAACAGCGCGGGATGCCGGAATTTCCGGTTGATCGCGTAGTCGATATGGTCCTGCAGGTTGCAGCCGGTCTCGGGGCTGTCGGCGACGAGCGCGATACCGTGCTCGCGTAAATGCGCGGCGGGACCGACGCCGCTCACCATCAGCAGTTGCGGCGATCCGAACGTGCCGCAGGCCACCAGAACCTCGGCGCGGGCACCGATGGTTTCGGTTTTGCCGTCGCGCAGGATTTCGACGCCGATCGCGCGGCGCTGTTCGAATATAACGCGCTGCGCCTGGGCGTCGGTAATCACCTGAACGTTGGCGCGTGGCGTGGCGCCGATATAGCCGCGGCCGGCGCCGAAACGTGATCCGCCTTTCTGGCTGACCTGGTAATATCCAAAACCTTCCTGGTTTGCGCCGTTGAAATCCGGATTGCGCGGAAACCCGGCCTCGACGCCCGCTTCGACAAAGGCGCCGGCAATGGGGTTTGGGGTGCGCAGATCGGCGACGTTCAGCGGGCATCCAGTGGCGTGGAAATCGTCGGCGCCGCGTTCGTTGTTTTCCGCTTTTCGGAAGCAGCGCAGCACTTCGTCCCAGCCCCAGCCGTGGCACCCTTCGTTTTGCTCCCAGCCTTGATAATCCTAGCGCTGGCCACGGAT
>JAATGE010000240.1 GCA_015654825.1 Rhodospirillales bacterium | reverse complement strand
GGACTGGCAAAAAATCACAAACTCAGAGCCCTGGCCTTTCTGACCTTAACTTGGCGCTTATGAGGCAGAGCCCCTGACCCTCACACGTGCGCCGGCCCGCCATGCCAGAACGCGTCGCGAATACCGTCCAGCGCGATTTGCACCGCCAGCGCCGCCAGCAGCACGCCCAGCACGCGCCCGGCGACGCTGGCGCCGGTGTCGCCCATCAGACGGCTCAAATACCGCGCCGCCAGCAGGGCAGCGAGGGTCAGCAGGATTGTCACCAGCACCGCTGCCTCGATCGCCGCGATCAGCCACGAGTCGCCGCCGTCGCGGCTGTGCAGCACCACCATGCTGGTCATCGCGCCGGGCCCGGCAATGAGCGGAATTCCGAGCGGGAATATGGCAATATCCTGATCCGTGCGAGCGGCTTCCTGGCGTTCGCTATCGGTGCTGCGCAGTGCGTGGCTGCCGGTGACCATTTCGGCCGCGGTCAGGAACAGCAGCGCCCCGCCCGCGATCCGCATGCCCGGCAGGCCGATGCCCAGCCCTTCCAGCAGCCGCTCGCCGGCCAGCCCAAACACACCAAGCACGATCGCCGCCAGCAGGCAGGCCCGCCGCGCCTGCGAGGCACGCTCCGCCGGTGTGTCGTGCGGGGTCAGTGCCGCGAACACCACCGCCGTCCCCACCGGGTCAACGATCACCAGCAGGGCCACGAGGGCATAGAGGAACGTGGTGACTTCGGCTGACGTCATGGTTGGGTGCTCGCAACGGCCTGGCGCGCGAACATGGGGTGCGCGCTATCGCCGGGGAAGGGCAGCCTCGCGGGCCCGCGCGACCTCGAGCTCGGCCGGCGTGTTGATGTTGAAGAACGGATCCGGCGCGTCGGCGAACCGCACCGTGCGCATCCCGAGAGCCGCGCCAAAACTCTTGACGCGCAGATCGCCGCCATCGCGAAGCCAGGCCGCGAGCCGGCCGCAGGCCTCCGTGGGCCATAGCGCCACCAGCGGATGCACCGCGCCGTCGCTTTCCGCCCAGGCGGGAGCGGCGCCGAGGCGCGCCGCGAGATCGATCGGGATAAACGGCGTGTCGCCCGGCACGGTCAGCACGGCGCTGGCACCCAGGCCCACCGCCCAGGCCATCGCAGCCGCCACCCCCGCCAATGGCCCCACATGGCCGGCCGCATCGGCCAGCACCGGCAATTCCCATGACGCGAACCGGGCGGGATCGCCATTCGCGCTCATGGCAAGGGCCCCAACCTGCGGGCGCAACCGCGCCAGCAACAGATCGAGCGCCGTCCCGCGCCCTAGCGGCAGCAGCGGCTTGTCGCCCCCGCCGAGCCGCGAGGCCGCGCCTCCCGCCAGTACCACGCCCGCGATCAACACGGCGGGCATCGTCGCGACCGGCGACCAAAACCTGCACTGGGGCGAGCAACGGGATTCGAACCCGTGACATCCAAGACCACAACCTGGCGCTCTACCAACTGAGCTATGCCCGCCACAGCAGACGCGCCGTGTAGGACCGCGCTACCCCGCCAGTCAATCATGAGGCATGGAGAACCAGGCAATGCCAGCCCCGGTCATTTTCACAACCGGCTACGAAGGCGCCGTTCAGGACGAACTGCTCGATCGCCTGGCCTCCGCGGGCGCGCGCGTGCTGCTGGATATCCGCGCCGTGCCGCAATCGCGTAAACCGGGCTTTTCCAAACGCCTGCTGGCGGCATCCGCCGAAGCGCGCGGCATCCGCTACGTGCATCTGCAGGCGCTCGGCACGCCGAAACCGGGGCGCGAGGCCGCCCGCGCCGGCCACGCCGCGGAAATGGAACGCATATTCGCGGCCCACATGGCAACCGAACCGGCCCAGGCAGCACTCGCCGCCGCGCGCGATATCGTCGCCTCGGCGCCCGCCTGCCTGCTTTGTTTCGAGCGCGATCCACACTTCTGCCATCGCCGCATCGTCGCCGACATGCTCTCGGCTGCAACCGGCCAGGCTGTCGAGCATTTGTGAGGGCCTGATAGTCTGACGCGAAGAAAGGCCAGGGCTCTGCCCTGGACCCGCTGGGGACAAGTCCCCAGACCCCAGTTTTATTTGTTCCGAGACCGGCATCGACGCCGACCAAATTGGCGACGCCTGGCAGCCCGCATCGATCGTGCAGGAGACTCCCGCCGCGCACCGCTAACGACATTGGCGGCGCGCCGTCGGGGGCGGAGCCGCTGGTCGCCGCCGCCTGTCAACCCGGCGCACACGAATGAATGGCCGCACGCCATCGCCTCGGCTACGCTGAGGCATGCCGCATTATCGCCTCGAGTCGCAGCATGGCGGACGCGTGGCCGGCGTCGACGAAGCGGGCCGTGGGCCGCTGGCCGGCCCGGTGGTTGCCGCATGCGTGCTGTTCCGAACCCGCGTGCCGCGCCGGCTGGCCGTGTTGCTCGACGATTCGAAAAAACTGTCTCCTGCCGAGCGCGAGCTGGCATTCGCGGCGTTGCACGCCTGTATCGATGCCGAAATCGGCGTCGGCGCCGCCTCGGTCGCCGAAATCGACCGCCTCAATATACTGCGCGCCAGCCTGCTCGCCATGGCGCGCGCGGTGTCCCGCCTGAAATCGCCGCCCGACCTGGCACTGGTGGACGGCAATCAGCCGCCGCCACTGACGTGCGCGGTGCGCTGCGTGATCGGCGGCGACGCAACCAGCCTGTCGATCGCGGCCGCCTCGATTGTTGCCAAAGTGGTGCGCGACCGCGCCATGGCGCGTCTCGCCGCGCGCTTTCCCGCCTACGGCTGGGAGCGCAACGCCGGCTACGCCACCGATGCGCACCGCGCCGCACTGCGAACCTGCGGCGCAACGCCGCACCATCGGGCGGATTTTGGAACCGTGCGGCAGCTTGCGCTGGGCCTGGGCCTCTAGGCGGGAAGAAAGGGCCAGGAGCTTTGCCCCATGGGCGCTAAGTTAAGGTCAGAAAGGCCAGGGCTCTGAGTTTGTGATTTTTTGCCAGTCCGTCTTCAGCTGTGGGCAACCGGCAAAAAAGCGCGTTTTTCGGCTGTTTTTTGGGGCCTTTGGGCGAGCTAGTGCCGCCGT
>JAATGE010000361.1 GCA_015654825.1 Rhodospirillales bacterium | reverse complement strand
TACGTCAACGCATGCCCAGCCGCAGTAGCCGCCCGCCAGCGCGCGCGCGCCGCGGCCACGGCGGCCTCAGCGTTGCCATCGTACAGATCGAAGACGCGCGGGTAACGGTCCAGCGCGGTGCTGACGGAGCCATCCAGCAGGAACAAAAAGCGCGCGCCGTTCGGCGCTTCGTCCGAAGCGGTAATCCAGATCGGCTGCAGCTCGGCCGAGCCCATTTCCGCGGTGCCGTGCGGCAGCCAGTCGGGTGCCGCGCACAGCCATAGCGCGGTATCCAGCGCCGCCACTCGGTGAGGCGCGCAAAAAATCACCGCGCGTTCGCCGCTTTGCAGCGTGCGGGCCAGCAGTGCCGGCAGCGCCTGCTCGGCGCCGGTGCGGGTCAGATGGTAAAAACCGATTTCCGCCATCGAGCGCCCCTTATGCGCGGCGCGGGTCTTCGTAACGGTCGCGCACCAGTCGATCCAGCAGGCGCACGCCGAAGCCGGTCGCACCTTTCGCATGGCGTTCATCCGCCTCGGCGCGGGATTCAACGCCGGCGATGTCCAGATGCACCCATGGCACGCCGCCCGCGAATTCGCGCAAGAAGGCGGCGGCCTGGCACGCATCGGGCTGCATGCGCTTCGGCGAGCAATGGCGCAGGTCGGCGATGTCGCTGCGGATCTCGTCGCGATGGCTGGCGTCGATCGGCAGTTGCCATAGTCTTTCGCCGACCGCGGCGCCGGCGGCCGAAACGGCGGCCGCCAGCGTGCCATCGTTGCTGAACAGGCCGGCCATTTCGTGCCCCAGCGCGGTAACCACGCTGCCGGTCAGCGTGGCAAGATCGATGATGGCGGCGGGCTTTTCGCGCAACACCCAGCCCAGCGCATCGGCCAGCACCAAGCGTCCTTCCGCATCGGTATCGACCACCTCGATGGTCGTGCCGCTGGCGTGGCGCAGCACGTCGCCGGGGCGATAGGATGCGGCGCCGGTGGCATTTTCGGCGAGCGCCAGCACGGCGATTGCGGGCGCCGGCGATTTCCGCAGCGCCAGCGCCAGCATGGCGCCGGCGCAGGCGGCCGCCCCCGCCATGTCGGCGCGCATTTCCCACATATCGTCGGCCGGTTTGATGCAGATGCCGCCGGTGTCGAACGTGATGCCCTTGCCGACGAACGCCAGCCTCGGTGCGTCGAACTCGCCTTTCCAGCGCAGCACGGCCAGTGCCGGCGGATGCGCGGAGCCGCCGCCGACCGCGAGCAGGCCGGTGAGCCCGGCCTGCCGCAAAGCCTCGCCGCGCAGGATTTCCACGGCGACCCCGGCCTCGGCGAGCCGTTCCAATCGCGCGACGAACCGATCCGGCGTCAGCGTGTTCGATGGTTCCGTAACCAGATCCCGCGCGAACGTGACGCCCTGCAGTACCGCGTGCTGGCGCGCCCAACTCTTAGCCAGTGCCGGATCATCGGTAATGGCATCGATCCGGCTCAGCGCGGGCGCGTCTTCCGGCGGTTTGCTGAACAGCGCCTCATACCGCCATGCGCGCAGCACGGCGCCGGTCAGGCAGGAAATCGCCTGTTGTTTGCTGAGGCTCCGCAGATCGATCGCGAGCCGGGGCGCGCCCAAAATGTGCGACGCGGCGGCGGCACCCGCGGCCTCATATACCGCGGTGCCGGCACCGTCCCCGACGCCGAGCAGCAACTCGCGCCGCGCGCCGCCCAGCACGTCGCATATTGTTTCCGCTTTTCCGGTAAACCCGGCCGCCTCGGCCGCCGCCGTGTACTGCGCGGGAACCTGGCCGGCGCGCACCGGCACCGCGTGCGGAAATGTGCCGGGTGCGGCGGCGGTCAGCTCAACTGACGGTGTCACCCGGCCTCAAAATGATCGGCGACGAGCCGGTTCAGCAGCCGCACACCGAAGCCGGTGGCACCTTTCGGCCATGTCGGATGGTCCTTCGTCGCCCAGGCGGTTCCCGCGATATCCAGGTGCGCCCAGGGTTTTTCATTGACGAACCGTGCCAGGAACTGGGCCGCGGTGATCGAACCGCCGGGCCGCCCGGTGATGTTCTTCATGTCCGCGATGTCGGATTTCAGCAGCTTGTCGTATTCGCGGCCCATTGGCAGGCGCCATAATTTCTCGCCGGTGGCGAGGCCGGCAGCCAGCAGCTTGCCGGCCAGGTCGTCATCGTTGCTGAACACGCCGGCATGTTCGTGGCCGAGGGCAACAATGATTGCGCCGGTCAGGGTGGCCAGGTCCACCATGAAGCGCGGATCGAATTTCTGCTGGCAGTACCAAAGCACGTCGGCCAGCACCAGGCGCCCTTCCGCGTCCGTATTGAGCACCTCGACGGTCTGGCCGGAATAGCTGTGCACCACGTCGCCCGGGCGCTGGGCCGTGCCGCTCGGCATGTTTTCCACCAGGCCGACCAGACCCACCACGTTGACGGCGGCGCGGCGGCCGGCGAGCGCCGCCATCAGGCCGGTGACCGCGGCGGCGCCGGCCATGTCCCATTTCATGTCCTCCATGCCGGCGGCCGGCTTGATGCTGATGCCGCCGGTGTCGAACGTGACGCCCTTGCCGATGAACGCCAGCGGCTTGTCGCCGTTCTTGCCGCCATTCCAGCGCATGATCACCATGCGCGCCGGGTTGACGCTGCCCTGCGCCACGCCGAGCAGCGCCCCGAACCCCAGCTCGGCCATTTTCTCCGGGCCGACCACTTCCACATCCAGGCCCAGGTCGCGCAGCTTTTCGATGCGGTTGGCCATCTCCACCGGGGTCAAAACGTTCGCCGGCTCGGTCGCCAGATCGCGTGTGATGAACACGCCGCGCACCAGGGCCGCCTGGTTCGGCCACGCGGCAGCCGCATCGGCGGCACCGGTCAGCACGCTCAGCGCCGCGAACTTTACCCGGTCCTCCGGCTTGATTTTGGTGTGATAAAGGTCAAAACGATACGACCGCAGCGCGGCGCCAAGTGCCACCTGCACCGCCTGCGCGCCGGTCAGCCCGTCGGCCGCGAGCGCCGCGGATGGCTCACGCGACAGCGCGGCCGCCAGTGCCCCGCCCGCATCCTCCAGCCGCCGCTCGCTGAGGCTGTCTTCCTTGCCCAGGCCGACGGCCAAGATGCGCGACAGGCCGGCACCAGGTGCGAGAATAGTGCAGGTCTGGCCCTCCTTGCCGGTAAACTCGGCGGCGGCGAAGGCGCGGCCGACCGCACCGCCGGTCGCCTCGTCCGCCGCTTTCCACAGGCCGGCGGGTGCAGCACCTTCCGCCACCAGCAGGACCAGCGCGCCCTTGGCGGGCAGCGCGGGGGCGGCGAAAGTCACATCCAGCATGAGGTCTCTTTCAACAGGTTTGGCTTGTGTGGATGTAATCTAGCAGGCTTTGCCGGGCTAGGAAGGCCGGCCCGCTACCCCGGCATGCGGCGCTCCCGCATGCGGCCAAACGCCGCGGCCTGGCGCCAGCCGGGCGGGAAGCTCTGCGTCAGCCGGGCAGGAAGCTCTGGGTCAGCCGGGCAGGAAGCTCTGGGTCAGGCTGCCGGCGACCATGCGCCAGCCGTCCACCATGACGAAAAAGATCAGCTTGAACGGCAGCGACACGCCGTTCGGCGGCAGCATCATCATGCCCAGCGACATCAGCACGCTGGCCACCACCAGATCGATGATGACGAACGGCAGATAAAGCAGGAAACCCATTTCGAAGGCGCGGCGCAGCTCGCCGACCATGAAGGCGGGGATTAGCGCGCGCCACGGCAGGTGCACGGCATCGGGCGCCGGCGGCAGGTGGCCGATTTCCTGGAACAACTGCAGGTCGGACGGGCGGGCGTTGGCCACCATGAAGGCGCGGAACGGCTCCGCGGCTTTTTGCAGTGCCTCCATTTCCGGCATCTTGCCTTCGGCCATCGGCTGGATCGCGCCGGTCCAGGCCTGTTCGAAGGTCGGCTGCATGACGAAGAATGTCAGGAACATCGCCAGGCCGATCAGCACCATGTTGGGCGGCGTGCCCTGGGCGCCGAGCGCCCCGCGCACCAGCGACAGCACGACGACGATGCGGGTGAAGGCGGTGACCATGACCAGCAGGCTCGGCGCCAGCGACAGCACGGTGAACAGGGCGGTGATTTGCACCAGATGCGCGGTCGCGCCCGGATCGCCGCCGTGGCCAAGGTCCAGGTTGAGCGATTGCGCGAGGGCCGCGCCGGGTGTGAGGAGGGCCGCCAGCAACGCACACCGCGGGAGTCGTCTCATGGCGTGGTGCCGGGCGTGGGCCACGGCAGCAGGCAGTCGGTGGCGCCACCGGTCAGGATCAGCACGGTGCCGGCCTCGGTATCGACCAGATGCAGGCGGCGCCGCGTATCGAGTGCCAGGGTAGCGCGCAGGCGCAGCGCGCCGGGATGCGGGGATGGCAGGCGGAGGCGGGCGCGGACCAGGCGGCCCGCCAGCACGGCCATGACCAGCACTGCGACGAGCGACGCGGCGGCACGCAGCAACAGGCCGCCGTCGACCATTAGAACGAGGCCGGCCGGCGCATCGCCTGGGTCAGGCTGTCGACCTGCGCCGCGAGCTCGAGCAGGGACGGCAGCATCAGGCGTCCCTGCCGGTGCGAGAGATCGAGTGTTTTGGCGCACAGGACGCCGATGCCGTCCTGGATGCCGCTCATGTCGACGGTGCGGCCGGAGACGACGAGCGCGCGGCCGACGGCGAGGGTACGGATCAGCCGTTCTGCGAGCGTCACCAGGCGCTCGGGCGGCACATCGGGTTCAGCTTCGGCCGCGAACATGCGTCACGGTAGCCGTGCGACGGTTAAGAAATCGGTGCGCTGTGCGGTACACTGTTTCTTTACGAAACTCTCGGTAAATGGCTGCTGGCCAGTTTGGGCGGGGGATCGATGGCGGCGGATCTGTTTGCGTTGGCGGAAAGGCGCCTGGAGTGGATCGACCAGCGGCAGCGCGTGCTGGCGCAGAACATCGCCAATGCGGATACGCCTTCGTATCGGGCGCGCGACATGTCGCCGTTCGAGAAGCTGCTGGGCGCGGCGCCGGTGGCGCCTTCGGTCACCAATTCGATGCACCTGTCCGGAAGGGCCGGCGAAGCATCGGTGATTACTGAAATGCGGTCGGAAAGGGCGCCGGACGGCAATGCGGTGAATATCGAGAACGAACTGACCAAGGTCGCGAAGGACGAGACGGACAGCGCGTTGGTCGGCAATTTATGGAAGAGCTACATGGGCCTTTATCTCAGCGCGCTCGGCAAGGGGTAGTCATTCATGGACCTGGCACAGGCACTTACCATTTCCGCCCGCGGCATGGCGGCACAGACCGAGCGTCTGCGCGTGATTGCCGAAAACATCGCCAACCAGGATAGCGCCGGCTCCACGCCGGGTGCGACGCCGTACCGGCGCAAGACGGTTCAATTCGAGAATGTGCTGGATCGCGACCTGGGCGCGCAGGCGGTGCGGGTCAAGGCGGTGACGACGGACGCCTCGGCGTTTCCGCAGAAATTCGATCCCTCAAACCCCGCCGCGGATGCCACTGGATATGTGCGAATGCCGAACGTGAACAGTTTCGTCGAAATGATGGACATGCGTGAGGCGGAGCGCAGTTACAGCGCCAACCTCAACGTCATGCAGGCCTCGCGCAGCATGCTGACGCGCGTGATCGATTTGCTGAAATGACCAACGCAATGCCGATCGGCGGGATTTCCATTGGGACGTCGGGCGCCATCAAGGCGTATCAGAGCGTCGACAGCGGCGCGATCGCCGGCAGCGGCGGGCACGATTTTTCCGCGCTGCTGAACCGCGCCCTGGAAGGCGTTGTCTCCACCGGCAAGCAGGCCGATGCGCAAGCCGCGCAAGCGATATCCGGTCACGGCGACCTGACGTCCGTGGTAACCGCAGTCTCGCGTGCCCAGCTGGCGCTGCAAACCACGGTAGCGGTACGTGACCGAATGATCCAGGCATATCAGGACATCATCAAAATGCCGATCTAAAGTTCGTTCGCCAGGATTCGCGATCAACACAATCCAAGAAAAATAAACAAAAGTTTTTGCTTCTTTTTTCAAAAAGAAGCACTTCTTGTTTTTTAAAACTTTAGTTAATCTGCCTTAGTTCTCTCGCGGCCTACGGTGATGCAACCCGTTAACTCGCGTGGCTCCATTCTCCCAAGCGCGGCTGCTCCGCTCAGCCAAGGGAGCGTTTCATGCACGAACTGGATGTAAGCGGGGTATTCCACCTCGCGATGCTGACGACGCTCAAACTCTGTGCGCCGCTGCTGCTGGCGCCGCTCGTCTCCGGCATGGCGACGGCGATCTTTCAGGCAATTACCCAAATCAGCGACAGCACGCTGTCGTTTCTGCCGAAACTCTGCGCCACCATGGCCGCCGGGTATGTCGCCGGCCCGTTCCTGGCGCGCACGATGGCCGACTACATGCACGAAACGTTTGCCAAGCTGGTGCTGATCGGCGGCCAATAACGCAATGGCGGATCCGGCATTAACCCAGCAGTTGCTGGCCTGGTCGTTCGCGTTCACGATGGTGCTGTGCCGCTGCGGCGCCGCGATCATGCTGCTGCCGGGTTTTGCCGAGGACGGCCCGCCGCAGACGCTGCGCGTCGGCATGGCGGTGGCGCTGACGGTGCTGCTGGTGCCCGCGGTCGCGCCGCATTTGCCGAAAATGCCCGACGATTTCGTGCATCTGGCAGGCCTGCTCGCGGGCGAGTTGCTGGCCGGCGGGATTCTCGGCTGGCTGGCGCGGCTGGCGGCGCTGGCGCTGCCCGCGGCCGGGCAAATCATTTCGCTCTCGACCGGGCTTTCCAGCGTGCTGCAGCCGGACCAGAATTTCGGCGCGCAAACGGCAAGCCTGGGGCTGCTGTTCGGCATCGCGGTGCCGGTGCTGATGTTCGGCACTGGGCTTTACGTGCTGCCGCTGCAGGCGCTCGCCGGCAGCTACGCTGTTTTGCCGCCAGGCCAGTTGCCGCCCGGCGACGACCTGATGGAGGTCGTGCTGCGCGCCGTCGCGGCGCACATGGGGCTCGCCCTGCGGCTGGCGGCGCCGTTCGTGCTGGTGGGTGCGATCTGGCAGGTCGGACTAGGCCTGCTGTCGCGCCTGGTGCCGCAGCTGCAGATTTATTTCGCGGCATTGCCGGGCCAGGTGCTGGGCGGGCTGCTGCTGCTCAGCCTGCTCGCCGGTGGACTGGTGCAGTTCTGGGCGCGCGCCGCCGGGGAGGCATTCGCCGCCCTTCCCGGCGGCTGAATGAGCGAGTCGTCCGAAGACCGCACGGAAACCGCCTCGGCCCGACGCCTGGAAAAGGCGCGCGAGCAAGGCGATGTGCCAATCAGCAAGGAACTGAACCTGCTGGCCGGCCTCGCCGGCGGCAGCGCGGTGCTGGCGTCGCAGATCGGCGCCGCGGGTTCCGCGCCGGCCACCTGGTTCGCCGCCATGCTGCGGCACGGCGGCGCGGATAGCGGCACCGCGCTGTGGTCCGCAATGGGCACGCTGTTGCGCGCCGCCCTGCCGACCGCGATCGGCGCGACCGCTTGCGTCATCGCCGCCACGTTCCTGCAGACCGGCTTCCTGGTTCGCCTCGCCGCCCTGAAACCGGACATATCGCGCGTCAGCCCGATGAAGGGCGTGAAGCGCATGCTCTCACCCGAGACGCTGATGCAGGCCGCCAAATCGCTGACAAAATTGTCGGTGCTGTCGTTCGCGCTGTGGATGGCGCTGCGCCGCGTGCTGCCGAGCCTTGCCGTCGCGTCGCGCTGGCCACCCGCCTATCTCGGCCACCGCCTGGTCGCCGAAGCCTCGCGCCTGCTGATGCTGCTGGCCGGCGCCCAGCTGGCAATCGGGCTGGTCGACATGTTCTGGGTAAGGCTGCGCCATGCCCACAAACAACGCATGACCCGCCAGGAACAACGCGACGAGCACAAGGAGTCGGAAGGCAACCCACAGGTCAAGCAGCGCATACGGCAGATCGCCCGCACCCGCGCGCGCCGCCGCATGATGGCCGCGGTCAAGACAGCCACCGTGGTGGTCACCAACCCGACCCACTACGCGGTGGCCCTGACCTACGAACGCGGCGCCAAGAGCGCGCCGCGCGTGGTGGCGAAGGGCGCGGACGACGTCGCCGATCGCATTCGGCAAGAAGCGCGCGAGCACCGTATACCTATGGTTGCAAACCCACCCCTGGCACGCGCATTATACCGTGTCGAAATCGACACGGAAATTCCGGTGGAACACTTCAAGGCAGTGGCCGAAATCGTAGCCTACATCTGGCGCCTCCGCACCCGGCCCGCGTTGTGACGCGGCTGGAGTTGGACGGTGGCCGATCAAGAAGGCCAGGGGGCTCTACCCCCTGGACCAAAGCTAAGGACAAGTCCTTCGAACCTGTTGATTCGGTCGG
>JAATGE010000486.1 GCA_015654825.1 Rhodospirillales bacterium | reverse complement strand
TCGCCGCCGCCGCGGCGGCCCTTTCCGCGTACATCATTGGCCAGCCCGCCGTTGCTCAACCGGGGTTACGCCCCGCGCCACAGCAGAACCTCGTGGTGCCCGGCTCCAGTGTGGCCCGGCGTCAGGACACCGGCGTTCGCGCCCACACCAATTTGCGGTTCTTCATGCCGGGCACGGCCGGCAGCGGCACCACACCGTTCGCCGCACCGGCAAAGTCACCCAACTATGTTGGCAACGAATCACCCGGATCGCTGGCCTGTGTCTACCGTCTCACGCCCCATCTCGAGGGCTGCCGCTCCACCCGCCCGCTTGCCGTCGCCACAGGCGGCAGCCGGATGATCGCCATCGTCGATGCCTACCATTATCCAACGGCGGTCCGCGATATCACCAAATTCAGCGAAACGTTCCACCTGCCGCCGATTACGCCCAGCAATTTCCAGGTTGTCTATGCCGACGGCAAGCGCCCCGTGGAGGACCACACCGGCGGCTGGGAGCTGGAAGAGGCGCTCGACATCGAAATGGCGCACGCAATGGCACCCGGCGCGCAAATCGTCCTGGTGGAAGCCCGTACTCCTTTGTTCAGGGATCTGCTGAAGGGGGTCGATGTCGCCGGCAAGCTCGTTCAGGCGGCGGGCGGCGGTGAAGTTTCGATGAGCTGGGGCGGCGCGGAAGCGCCCGAAGACGAATTGCAGGAGAAACATTTTCGTCTCCCCGGCGTAGTTTATCTCGCCTCGGCCGGCGACGTGCCCGGCGCCGAATTTCCGTCCGTGATGACCAACGTGGTTTCCGTGGGCGGCACCGGCGTGCAGCGTGGCAACGAAAACGGCGACCTGCTATTTCAGTCGGCCGGCAATTTTGGCGGCGGCCCGAGCATAAACGTTCCGCGCCCATCGTATCAGGATGCCATTCAGGCGATTGTCGGTTCCGCGCGCGGAACGCCTGACATTGCCGCCTATTTTTGTACCGCAGAAGCATCGAATGCGGCCGCCGGATGCGTCGGCGGCGCCTGGGTCTATGATAGCACCCCAGTTCCGATTTACGGCGTACTTCATTGGACGCCTGTGGTCGGCACCAGTGTCGCCGCGCCGGTCGTCGCCGGCATCATAAATAATGCCGGCCATTTCAGCAGCTCGTCGGTCGCGGAATTGCAGGAAATCTACACTGCCAAGCTGCAGGACAAGGCGTTCTCCGACATCGTTAATCTCAGCTGCACGTTATCCAGCGGCCAGTCGGTGCCCGCGGTCAAAGGCTGGGATTTCTGCACCGGCTGGGGTACCCCGCGTGGCCTGGTGGACAAATGATGCAATGACCATGATCGGTTTTCCCCCCACCCGATCCGCGAGGAAAGCAATGCGGCGCGCGTTTTGCAAACAAAACGGTTTCCCCGTTGTTCCGGCACACTTCTCTGGCGGCACAAACCAGCCGGAAAACAAAGGTTTTTTTGAAAAGACGTTCCTCCCCGACTACAAGCCTCACGGAGCCGTTCATATCATGACGCGCGCTTTCCCGACACAAGCTTTGACGCCGGCAATCCGCGGCTTGGCCCTGACGCTCGCGCTACTGGCGCAATGGCCGGCCGCGGCGCAGGGCCAGGGCAATCCCACCATGCACTGTGTCACAGTGCTGCCGGGGGAAACCGTGACGCAGGCCACGCGCCGCGCCTTGCGTGACGAAGGGCTCGCTCGCCGCGGCATGGCGGTACGCCCGCCGTTGCCGGCCGGGACACCGCTCGATGGCACGGTCGCGCCCACCCTCATCGCCGGCTCCATTGTCTCGCCGTCGATCAACGTCACGGTGCCGATCGCGGCCCCGGTCATCCAGTTCACATTTCGCGCGCCGTCGCTGTGGGACGAGGTCATGTTTGAATTCACCTCACCGCACGGCCGGGTGCTCGATTTGTACTATGCGCCGCAATATCCCTCCGGGCGGAAGGGCACCGCGACTTTCCAGGATATACATGGCGCGCTCGGGTTGTATGCCGAACCCGGCGCCTGGACCCTGACCTATGCGATCATTACCGCGAGCTATGGTCCGTTCGCCGTCAGCACTTCCTACGACCAGTCCCAGCTTGCCGCGATCTTTGCCAATCCCACTTTAACGGTGGTTAATCCTGGCGAGCCCGACATCACCCCGCCCACCGTCAGTTCAGGCAAGATATTGACCCCGGTGGTGCATGTGCTGAAGCCGAACGCATATTTCTCGGCACAGCTGAACGTGGCCGACGATGTTTCAGGCGTCAACGCGGTGTATCTCTATGTCGCGCAAAAGCAATCCGGTATGAAACTGTCGCCGCAGCCAGGTTTGCCGGCGCCGATCCTGAAGGGCTCCGCCGAGGTCTCGCTGCAGTTCAACAGCTTATCGTTGCAGGGCCCATACAGCATCCTGGGCTACGGCGCCCAGGACGTCGCGGGGAATATGTTCCTTGATGAGACTGACAGCGACATCAAGACAACGTTTGGGACAACCGTGTTCAAGGTCGAAAACTAGCCGAGGGCGATAATCGGGCCTGGTAAATATGCGGCGCGCCGCCGCTGAGCATGTTCCCGCGGCGGCGCCGCGGGAATTATCCAGCGCGCGGCACTGGGGTACTGGCCGCTGCGGTGAGCGGCGTCCGAAATGTGGAGAGTTGAATGTTTGACAGGCATTGCCAATGGTTTTGCGTCGCGCTGGCAGCGCAATTTTCCATCCCGGCATTGATCCAGCCGGCCATGGCGGACAGCGCGCCAGGCGCAACGCCATGGGTAGTGAATATTCACCCCGGGCAGACGCCGGCCGAGGCGGTGCGCGCTGCTCTTCGCCAAGCGGCTCTCATCAGGGACGCGGGGCCGGCGCGCGCTATCCTGCTCCGTCCTACCAGCGACGTGGACCCGGGCACACCGGGGGCGCCGCGTATCATCGCCGGAAATGTTCTTACCCCGTCTGTCAACGTCGCGGTCGCGCCCGGTCTGGCACCGACGGTGCAAATCAATTTCAACGCCCCGAACGGTGCGTCCTATGCGACCTTCCGTTTTCAATCCCCGCACGGCCAAACCCTCAGCTTCACCTACTTCGATACCCATAAACCGCAACAGCGTGGCTCGTGGACCATTCAGGGAAATCAGGCATCGCAGGGCACCGCGGACCTGTACGCGGAGCCGGGCGCCTGGGCGCTCACGAGCGTTGAACTGATCGATACGAAAAATCAAAAGACGACGTACGATGCCAGGCGCCTGGCCCGCCTGTTCCCCTCCACGACCCTGAACGTCATCAACACCGGCACGCCGGATTTCACGCCGCCCGTGGTGGAATCGGGAAAGATTTTAACACGGAATATAAGTGTCAGTCGCGCTAACGCCCGGTTCCACGTATCCCTGACAGCGACCGACGACATTTCCGGTGTCGAATACCCCATTGTCGTTGTCGATCACGCCAACGTCTATCCGGGCGGACTGGCGGTGAGCAACTCTGCGCCGGTGCCGTTGCAGAGCGGAACATTCACCGCGTCGCTGCCTACCTCCACTTTTGCCCCCGCGCTCGGCATCTGGAAAGTGGTCGCCTATGGCGCGACTGACGCCGCCGGCAACCTCTTCCTCGACGACAAACCTGCCGACATCCGTGCCACCTTCGGCGACGAGACGTTCCGCGTAAACAACTGAGGCGCGCCGTCTTCAGCAATGTCGTGGCTGTTGGCGG
>JAATGE010000336.1 GCA_015654825.1 Rhodospirillales bacterium | reverse complement strand
TTCCATGGCGGCGGTTTCCGCGGCGGATGGGGCGGTGGCTGGCACGGCGGCGGCAGCGTCGGCTGGCGGACGGGTTGGGGTGGCGGCTGGCGCGGCGGCTATGGTTGGCGCGGCGGCTACGGCTGGCGCACAGGTTGGGGCTGGCCCGGCGCGCGCTGGGGCTATGGCTGGGGCGGCGCCTGGCCAGTCTATGGCGCGGCCTACTACGCGCCCGCCTATGGTTACCCGGCGTATGGTTACTCCGGCTACGGCTATGGCGCAGCTTCCTACCCGGTCGCGCCCGCGGTTTACTCCCCGCCGGTCAACGCAGTTCATCACGCCTACCATCACGTGACGCACCACGCGAGCAGCGGCTGCAGGTGAAGCGGGCCGCCCCGGCAGCCCCCGGGGCGGCTCCCTACCCGAATGCTTTCATGAACATCGCGGCGGTCAGCGCCAGGCCGATGCCCACCACGGCCAGCCGCAGTAGCCGTTCGTTCACGCGCAGCAGCAGCCAGGCGCCCGCCTGGCCGCCCGCGATCGCCCCGGCCGCCACCGCCAGGCACTCCCCCCAGTGCACATCGGGCGAGAACGCAAAAATCAGCACCGCCGAGGCGTTCAGCACCGCGTTCATCACGTTCTTGGTGGCAGCAGCGGTACGCACCGCCTGGCCCGCGAGCGTCAGCGCGGCCATCATCAGAATGCCGATCCCGCCGCCGAAATAGCCGCCGTAAATGGCGATGGCGAACTGCACCGCGGCCGCCCAGGCCACCGGCAAATGCGCCAACGCCGCCACCGGCCCGCGCACAAAACTACCCCAGGCGAACACGGTCGTCGCGAACAGCACCAGGAACGGCACCAGCCGCTGAAACACCGCCTCCGACGTATTCAGCAGCAGCAAGGCCCCGAGCGCGCCGCCCAGCAGACTGATGCCGGCTAGCGCCCGCACCGAAAGGCCCGGCAGCCCCGCGACATGCTGCCGCCCCGCCCAGCCGGTGACGATCTGGCCCGGAAACAGCGCGACAGTCGACGTGATATTCGCCGCGCGCACCCCAAGACCGGCCGCCAGCAGCGCGGGAAACGTCAGGAACGACCCGCCGCCGGCAAGCGCGTTCTGCGCCCCCGCCAGAAAGGCCACAACAACCAGAAGCACGAAGATCATCCGGCCCCTTGGCACAAGCCGGGGGCTGCCGCATAGGCAGAAGGCAAGGGGCTCTGCCCCCTGCACCCCCGCTAAGGACAAGTCCCTAGAACCTATTTGATTCGGTCGGAGGAGAAGGAGGCGGCTGCGAGTACTTCCCCACGCACTCGCTGCCCCCTCCTTCTCCCCCGACCAATTAACTGGGTCTGGGGACTTGTCCCCAGCGGGGTCCAGGGGCAGAGCCCCTGGCCTTCTTCCCTTTCCGAGAGCGCCCCCGATGTCCTCAGCCGCCCCGCCTGCTCCGCCTGCACCGGCTCCAGCGTCCCCCGCCCCCGCGCAGGGCGAAACGGTGGAGCAGGCGCTGACCCGTGCGTTGAACGCCGCGAAGGTACGTCGCATCAACGAGGCGATCGGCATATGCCGTGACGTGCTCGCCGTTGCCCCGGAAACGGCCGGTGCCATGGGCCTGCTCGGCGGCATTCTCGGCCAGGAAGGCCGTGTCGACGAGGCCATTCCGCTGCTGGAGGCGGCGATTGCGCGCCAGCCCTCGGTCGGCAACTGGCATCTCAATCTGTGCGCCCTGTATCGCGGCAAGAACATGCTCGACGAGGCACTGCGCGCCGGCCTCAACGCCATTCAGTACAGCCCGGACACCGCCGGTCACCGTGTCGAACTGGCACTGACCCACCTGACGCGCGGCGAACTCGATCTGGCCGCCAAACAATATCGCGAGGGCATCGCGCGCGAGCCGGAGGGCGCGCCGGCGCATATGGGCCTCGGCGAATTGCTGCTGTCGCAGGGGGAATACCTGCCCGGCTGGATGGAATACCAGTGGCGCAACAAACTCGACCAGGCGCGCGGCACGCTGCCGAAAATGATCGCGGCACCCTGGAACGGCATGCGGCTGCCGGGCGGCCGCATTCTGCTGGTGGCGGACCAGGGCTACGGCGACATGATCCAGTTCGCGCGCTACATCCCGATGGTTCGTCAACGTGTTCCCGAACTGGTCATCGGTTGGGGCCCCGAAGTGACCGCGCTGCTCGGCCATCATCCCGACATCAGCTCCTGCATCGCGAAATGGACCGATGTCCCGCCGCACGATGCCTATGTGCTGCTGAGCTCCCTGCCGCAGATCTTCCAGACCGAACTGCATAACATTCCATTGCCGATCCCGTATCTTTCGGTGCCGGAGGATCGCGTGGCGCACTGGCAGCAGCGCTTCGATGCGGCCTTGAAACCGGGCCGCCTGCGCGTCGGTATTGCGTGGGCCGGCCGCCCGACACACCCGAACAACGCGCGCCGCTCGCTGCGTCTGGAGGCGCTGGCGCCGATCCTCGCCAACCGCGACATCGATTTCGTAACGCTGCAAAAACCGTTCCCCGATGAGGACCGCGCCTTCGCGGCAACCGTGCCGAACCTGCTCGATATCAGCGCGGAACTGGAAAGTTTCGCCGACACCGGGGCCGCGATCGCAACCCTGGACCTGGTGCTGGCCGTCGACACCGCGATCGTGCACCTGGCCGGCGCGCTGGGGCATCCCGCCTGGGTCCTGGTGCCGGAGCCGGCGGACTGGCGCTGGCTGGTCGGGCGCGAGGATAGCCTCTGGTACCCGACCCTGCGGCTGTTCCGCCAGGCAAAGCCGACCGAGTGGGGGCCGGTATTCGCGCACGCGGCCGAAGCCTTGGCGGAACTGGTGGCAAGCAAGCGCGACGGTGCCGCGCAGCGGGCCCACACTCTGAATTAGCCGGACACGGGAGATTGGCACGGCGCGCCGCCGCCTGCTCTAGCGCTGCGCCGCGGCAGTCTGCTGCACGAGCAGGAGCGGCGTGGCTTGCCGCGGTCGGGCGCGTGCTTTATGGCGCCCCGCACTCATCCGGGGACATCTTCACATGGCCATCGAGCGCACGCTCTCCATCATCAAGCCGGACGCCACGCGGCGGAACCTGACCGGAAAAATCAACGCCAAGTTCGAGGAAGCGGGCCTGCGCATCGTCGCGCAGCGCCGCATCCTGCTGAGCCGCGAGCAAGCCGAGGCGTTCTACGCCGTGCACAAGGAGCGCCCCTTCTTTGGCGGCCTGGTCAGCTTCATGACCGGCGGCCCGGTCGTCGTGCAGGTGCTGGAAGGTGAGGACGCGGTGGCCGCGAACCGCCGCATCATGGGTGCGACCAATCCCGCGAACGCGGAACCCGGCACGATCCGCCGCGAGTTCGCCGAGGATATCGAGGCCAATTCGGTACACGGCTCGGATAGCGCGGAGAACGCCGCTACCGAGATCGCGTTCTTCTTCACGCCGAATGAGATCGTTGGATAAATCGAAGGTCGGGCTCGGCTCGGAAGCCGTCACGTCGGAGGCAAGTCCCCAGATCCCATTTTGTCTGTTCCGAGCCTGACATCGGCTGCGGGCGGCTACGCCAGACCAACCGTTCCGCAACATTGGTACAGAAGACGCCCGCCGCCCAGCGCTAACGCAGGCGGCGGCACGCCGTCGGGGGGCCAGGGGGCAGAGCCCCCGGTCGGCGAAGCCATCCTTGCCTGGACTTTCGCCGAATTGCTGGGCTGGCACAAAACGTTGGGCGGTGAGGAACAAACGTGAAGATCGCAATTCTCGGCGGCGGCGTCATTGGCGTGACCTCCGCCTGGTACCTCAACCAGGCGGGGCACGAAGTAACGGTCATCGACCGCCAGCCGGAGCCGGCGCTAGAGACCAGCTTTGCCAATGCCGGCCAGATCTCGCCGGGCATGTCGGCGCCGTGGGCCGGCCCCGACACCCCCCGCAAGGCCGTCGTCTGGCTGCTGATGCGTCACAGCCCGCTGGTCGTCTGGCCGCTGCTGGACCCTGCCCTGATCAGTTGGGTGGTGCGCTTCCTCGGCAACTGCAACGAAGCCGCCTACGCGCGCAACAAGGAAAAGATGGTCCGGCTCGCTGAATATAGCCGCGACTGCATGCGCGATCTGCGTGCTGCCACCAGCATTGCCTATGACGACCGCCAGCGCGGATTACTGCAACTGTTCCGTACCGAGAAGCAGGCCAACGGTGCCGCCGACGATATTCACGTGCTGGAAAAACTCGGCGTGCCCTACGAAGTGCTGGATCGTGCCGGCTGTGTGGTGCACGAGCCGGGTCTGCGCGGCACCACCGAGAAATTTGTCGGCGGCTTGCGACTGCCGGGGGACGAGACCGGCGATGCGCGCCTGTTCACGCAACGACTGGCCGACCTCGCGCGGCAGGCCGGCGTTGTGTTCCGCATGGCCACGAACATCCGCGAGCTGCGCACGGAGGGAAATCGGATTTCCGGCGTGCAAACCGACCAGGGTGTCATTACCGCGGATACCTACGTGACGGCGCTCGGCAGCTATTCGCCGCTGCTGCTCGGCAAACTGGCCATCCGGCTGCACGTATACCCCGTCAAGGGCTACTCCATTACGGTTCCCATTGTGTCGGAGCAGGCTGCACCGGTCTCAACGGTAATGGACGAAACCTTCAAGGTAGCGATCACGCGCCTCGGGGACCGCATCCGCGTCGGCGGCACCGCGGAGCTCGGCGGCTGGTCGACAAAGCTGCGCGAAGTACGGCGCGGCACACTGGTACATTCCCTGACCGATCTATTCCCCGGCGCCGGAGACGTGCCGCAGGCCAGCTTCTGGACCGGCCTTCGCCCGATGACACCGGATGGGCCGCCGGTCATCGGCCCGACGCAGTTTTCCAATCTGTGGCTGAACACCGGCCACGGAACGTTAGGCTGGACGATGGCCTGCGGCAGCGCCAAACTGCTGACAGACTTGCTCGATGGCCGGCAGCCGGAAATCCAGCACGAGGATCTGGGGCTCGGCCGTTAGCGGCGTGCCGCCGCCGTCGTATGCTCTACGTGGCCGGAGGCCTCTGTACCGATCTCGCGAAACCGTCGATCCGTCCATTGGCGCGCAGCCGATGCCAAACTCGGAGCCAACAAAATCGGGGTCTGGGGCCTAATACCAACCGCCGGAAATCTTGACTCCTGCGGCCGTGTCCAGGGCGTAGATAACGGCGGCAAGGCCAGAGCTCTGCCCTGGACCCGCTGGGGCCATCACGCGAGAGCGTGCTGCGCACGACGGCCCCAGACCCCCATTCATTAGGAACTGCGGGGGGAACGGCGAAGCCTGAAATCCGTGTTTGGTATGGGCTTCGCCGGGGAGTCGATGAAAAGCCGCGCAGCGCTAATGGGGGTCTGGGGCC